>JANNLP010000132.1:0-1789 GCA_031396905.1 Gemmataceae bacterium | reverse complement strand
TGAAAAGCCGCGGCAAGCCAAAGCCCACGATTACAATCATCAGTGGCATGAAACTGGCGATGCCTGCAAGCAACCGTTGCGATTTTGCAATTGCGAAGCCGTCCTCCTCAAGTCGGGACGCTTCGTGAGCAAACGTCGCTTCGACTGCATCATGCACCGATTTCAAGTCCGACTTTAGAATTGGCAGCTGTTTGATGATCGCTTCTTCGACTGACGAACGGTTTGTCGCAAACGTTTCACCCTGTTCCAGCGAGTCGCCGGCCACGCGAACGACATTGTCCCTGGCCAGTTGCGCGATGGCCGCACTGGTGAGGCGCGGATAGCCGCCAGCCAGATAGGCCGCCTGTTCCCACGTGAGTGGATTGTCTTCGTCGGCAGGCAACGGACCGGGACCGCGCAGCGCCCAACGCAGCATTCGACCCAGTACCACGGCAACAACCATGGCCGGGACAAGGAAGTAAAGGAACTCAACGCCTTTCAATTCGAATGGATTAAAACCGTCTCCGCAGCCGGGCAGAATGATGGCGGCGAGCACCAGAGCCGCAGTGATCTGAAAGACGCGTTGGATCGGCTGTTTCGGGATGATCCAGTTTGCGGCCGAGTTGACTTTTCGTTGTTGAATATCCGACCCAAAGCGCTGAGCGCTGGGCGGCCAAATGTCGGTCGGCGGCAATTCGCCAAAAGTCTCACGATAAGCGAGCAGCGTTTTGTCATACATCGCGACGTGTTTTTCGCTTTCCTTCCGGCCACCACGCGTCGGCTCATGATGCAGCGGTTTGCGAAGAATCTCACCGCAGAATTGCTTCCAATAGTTTCGCGTGTAGGTCAAATGAAGATGCCAGGCCGCATCGACATCTTCCGATGGGCAACGCGGCACATTCGAACACATGGCCAGGAAGACATACCGCTTGTACTCCCGAACCACCCGTTCGGCATACGAACGCGCCCAACCGTTTTCACGAGCGAGCCGGGCGACAAACGTCAGACTGCACTCACCGTCTTCAAATTGGAAAGCCTCGATCTGCCGCAACAACTCACCTTGCTCGGCTGTCATGGAGGTCACCCTTTGATTGTGGTTACCATCTTTCCAGGTAATTCGGTTCCAAAGCCATTCAATCGCAATTAACTGTTGCGAATATCGGCTTCTTTACGCATTCTACACACACGTAATATTCGCGCTCACTCGCGCTATGGTCGGGTCTCCCGACCAGCACTGTGGTCCGGTCCCGCGCTTTGGTCGGGAAACCCGACCCCGCGCTGTGGCCGGGTCAGGAGACGTGCCACGTCGCGGGCATTGTGAAGCCCGTGGGAACTTTTTTTCGCTACTGCGCTGGACATTCTTGAATCGTAGTGTACAATTGTGCATGTCGGCCTCCGGAGCCGATAATTGACGCAAGCGGCGGGGTCGGATCCAGCCCGTCGCAGGCGTCAATTGCAGAGTTGATCCGTGAATCGAGTTGATTTCACAGTCGGAAAACCGACGCCGGAAGAGGTTTTCCAATGTGGAGTCAATGAGGTTTATGGATGAGTTGGTGTCTGTTGAAAGGCGATGCCGCGGGACAACACGATCCGGCGTTACTGTCGCTTAAACAAACTCACCACCTACCCCCTCGCCATCAGCGACAAATGAGCCGACTTAACTGAGTCGGCTCAACAAGAAGAGCGCCACACGCGCCCACCTCGAGTGTGGCAACAAGGTTTGCCGCCGCGGTCGCGGCGAGCGTGACCATTACCCCCAGTGTCCGCGGCATCCCCTTTCCAGCGCGTGGGAGTGCGCGCGGGCGGATAT
>JANNLP010000497.1:0-7017 GCA_031396905.1 Gemmataceae bacterium | reverse complement strand
GCGTTGAAACGCAATCCCAAGCTCGTCGGTCAAATCGTGCCTAGCCCGTTCGGCCTGCGTGGCGATGCCTTCGTCAAGAAGCTGCTGGCAGACGGGTACATTGGTGATTTGCGTGAAGCCACGATTCTCGGAATGAACGATTTGCTCGGCGGGCCGGATGCGCCACTGCATTGGCGACAGGATGCGACGCTTTCCGGCTACAACATGTTGCAACTCGGCATCGTGCATGAAACGCTGATGCGGTGGACGCCGCCGACTGTGCGTGTCGTCGCACAAGTTCACGCATTTGTTCCCGCGCGGCTCGACCCGGAAAGTGGTATCAGGCGAACCGTCGGCACGCCGGACAGCGTGCAAGTCCTCTCGACCATGTCAAATAGCGCTTGCGGCATTTATCAGTTCAGCGGCGTGACGCCCGTCGGCGGAGGCATGGCTATCACGCTGCGTGGCTCGGCCGGCATGATTCATTACGATTTGCAGGCGGACAAACTCTTCGGCCTCACTGTGCAGGAAGCCAAAGCCGGCAAAAAGCTGCCCATCGAACTCGAAGTGCCCGCCGACCTGGCCGGCGGTTGGCGAGTTGAAGCAGATTTCATCGACTCCATCCGCGACGGTGCGCCGGTGCGATTCACCGATTTCACCGCCGGTGTGAACTACATGGAGTTTACGGAAGCGGTAGCCCGGAGTGCGCGCGAAGGCGTGGCGGTCAATGTGCCAACCGTCTGACTGCGGCGAATGACGCAAGACATGCCACCACAATCATCATCAGCACCAGACACATTGCAGCCAATTCCGGGGTGATGCCAAAGTGCATCCGCGCGAACACATCGTGCGCGAAGGACTGCCCGCCGGGCGTGGCGACCAGGCGGCTGCCGCTGACTTCGCCAAGCGCGAAGGCCGCGACCAGGCCACTCGCGGTAATAAATGGTCGCCAGAGCATTGGCAACGCTTCGTGGCGCAACATTGCCATCAAACTTCCACTGTCCATTCGCGTAGCTTCGCCAAAATTACCAGGCAACCTTGCGATGGCTGGCCACCATACTGCCAACGCCAACGGCCAGGCGCGGATTGCCCACACCCAGGCGACCGGCAGCAGAGATGGGCCGTCGTACAGGACGCCACGCAACCAGTTCGTGCCAAGTCGCATCTCTTCGAATACCAAGAGAAAGTCGATCACTGAACGTATTCCAAGTCCGACGATGGGGCCGGGAATTGCCGCTGCCAATGCGGCAGTGCCGAATGCCGCAATGCGAAAGTAGCGCCGGCTCATTGAGGTTCCAACAGTAATGCCCGCTAAGAGCGAGACGCTCAAGCCCGTGATGATCGCGGTCACCACGCTATCAGCGAGAAGCCATGCATTTTCCTGGCCGGCAAGACTCACGCGGTTGAATCCAGTCAACCACGAGTAACTGGTTGATGTCGCGCAGCATCGAAACAACAAAGTGACGACGGGAGTCGCCATGCTGCCAAGAGCCAAAAATACTACGAGTACATTCGCAAAAAGGCTGCTCGAATTTGCTGTTTCCCGCATCGATTGCATCGGCTCACGACGTAACCAGAACATGGTCAGTATGAACCCAACTCCCAGGATCAGAGGCAACGGCCAGCTGACAGCGACCGCGCGAGCCACGGCCGTTTCCGCTGCAATGCCGGTTTCCGTACCCGGTGCAATCGCCTGGGTGTACACTTCTTCGGCAAATGTTCGGACCTGCAGCAAGTCGGTAATGACAATCTCGCAAGCCGTTTGTGAAACTACCCACAATACCGCCAGCGTCACGTATCCACGGACGCTGGATAACGTGACTCGCATGGCTCGGGTCCAGGGTCCGGCGTGAAGGCGTGCGTCGTCGTCAGCCGCTGGATCGCGCGACACTAAGCCTACCGCGACGATCAACACCACCCATGGCAATGACGCCAGCGCATGCAACACTGCGGCCGGCACAGGACCTTGCGCAAACGGCGACCATTGCCGCAACTGAAAAGCATGCCATGCCACGGTGGTAATCGGCAGTGGCGTCACCAAACCTATAGCGAACAATATTCCTGCGGCGTTGCGCCAACTACGAGACGCGGCACGTAAAAGAAATGCCAGCCCTGTGCCAACCGGCAAAACGATCGCCAATGTCAACGCGACAAGCCCGCAAGTATGGCACGCTAACGTGAAAATACGATCTGATTCTTGCCAAAGCGATAATGTCGATGTGTCGAAGAGCGACTTGACATACGGAAGCAGCAGCGGCGTCGCGAACAATCCGCCCAAGGCGATTGCGATGGCGAAACGGCCGCCGAATCGACTCATTGGTTTCTGCCGGCCTTCTTGCCCAGTGGGCCGTTTTCGGCCGACACTGCATTACTTGGTCGGTCTGTCGATGACCTGAATGTTACGGATATGGTAGCGGGGATATTCACCGGCGACGGCCGTCGGGTCATCGCGGACCAATTCACCCTCAATTCGCACGTGAGTGCCGGCTTTGAGGTCGGCGAGTTGCAAATGATCGACTAGCCTGACTTTTCCGCCGAGTGCGTTTTCGTCCGTCATTGAGCAAAAGCGCAGCTCTTTATGGCCGCGATAGTGCACGTCGACCTCACCGACAAGCCATGCATAGTCCGGGGCATGAGCGTAACGCGGCACAGGCGTCATCGGTATTGCAGGCACCGCCGCCATCTGCGCCGGTGGACTTGGAGGTACGGGCAATGGAACGGCTTTGGGTGCCTCGGTCAGTTCCGGCCAGACGACTGGCGCTATGGCCGATGGCGTCGATGTGGCCACGACCTGCTGAATTTCGGCCGCTTTGTTCGACGTTTCGATCGGCGGCTTGTTCAGCGCGGTGTTCTTGGTCGGTGGTGTGCGACGGACGGATGCGGATGGCGCTAGAACCGGCATCGATTGTGCCACGTTTGGCGCGGTCGGAGTTTTGCTGGCCGCTGCCGTCTGTTTCAGTGGCTCCCGGGACATGAGCAAAGGACTGTCGGCATACGGCGCTTTCGCCGACGTTTGACAGCCGACCAATATCGCCGTCAGCCACAAAAAATGTTGCGCGCGCCGCATCGCATATTCCCCAGGTTTCGCACTCTGCCGGCGGAACGGGTCTATTGGTGTGTATGTGGCAAGCGGAATACCCGATGTCGCTGGAGAAGTCAACGGACGCCGGTAAATTCATCCGCGCTCGGCAGCCTTGCGGATGGCTTCCAGATCCCCGTCAAAACACTTGCGCATTGTGCCAGACATCAGTTTGCCCAACGGCGACATGAGTTTAGCGAAAAAGCTGACCGGAGTCGCGACGAAACTCAATGTGACATTTGCCCCGCCAGCGTTGGCCGCGACCTCCAGGCGGCTGTCGTAGAGGCAACCACAGGAATTGGCACTGAGACTATAACTGCGTGGTGGATCGAATGCCGTCACTTCCATGGTCTCGGTGGCCTCCTTGCCGAACATGACGCGCGTTTCCTTGAACTTGGTACCGACACCTACCGGGCCGTCGGTGAGCATCTCGACGCGCTTAATCCCGGGGACGCGTTCGCTCATCGTGGCAAAGTCGCTGGCCAGTGCGAACACACGGTCGGGGGCAGCATTGATTTGCTTTTCGACAGTCATGGACATTGGCATTTTCTAACTCCAAAGATGAATAGTCACTAACCAAACTAGGAATCAACGTCGCCGCGCCTTGCGCGGCACCTGGCCATCTTTGCCTTGATATTCCCAGACAACTTCCTTGTCCCGATCCAATTCGACGATTCGACGGTTATCCAGCCCGGCAATGAGGGTGTTACCGTTCGCCAGTCGTTGTACCGATGAAAGCTGCCCTGTGAGCGTTGTAGACCAGGCCGATTTGCCACCGTTGGCATCGAATTCTTGTGCGGTTCGGCCACCGGCGATGAGTACATGACCATTGGCCAGCGCGTCCATGCCGACAAATCCTGAATGCACTCGGCCCAACTGGATGTCTTTGAGTTCCGTCTCCTTCTTCTTTCCATCCACGCGAATGCCTTTGCCGTTTTGGGTCACCAGCCAATAGTCGCCGTTCTTCAGCTTGCAGGCGGCGCAAGTGTCTAGCACTTCACCAGGCCGCTGGTATTCGAACAACTTGTTCAGGCGCTCGTTACATTCCATAAAGCCGGTGCGCGAAACAACCAAAATGCGGCCATTGGGCAAAAGCTGCAAGCCGCACGGCGATGGCACGCTCTTTCTTGGAGCGACGACCGTGCCTCGGAAGTCTCTGATGGTAACTTCTTCATTGCTGGCCTCAGCAATGAGTACGCGATCGGGGCCGAGAATGATGGCATCAGTCGGTTGTTGCAAGTTGGCGATGCGCCACAACACCTCTCCGGCGGCGTTGATCTCATAGACTTGGCCGGTCGTATTGCGCTGTTCGCTTTGCACGATCAGCGTATTGCCCAAGACCCGGGGCAACGAATCCAACTTGGCCAGGTCAGTGCCGGCCGCGGCACGAGTCCACCATTCGTTCCAGGCGTCGCGGCAACGTTTGCGGCTGGATTCGTCCTTGCCCAACGATACGGTAGGAGCCTGTTCGCCGGCGAGCCGCACCAGAACTTCTTCGGCTCGCCAACCCTGATTGCGCGGCACCTCGGCAAGCAAATTGATCAAAACGGCCACGGCGGTTTTATCTTTTACTCGCGTGACGGCGGCCAACACGACTCGCATGCGCACATCGACATCAGGGTCGGTCATCAGGCGTCGGGCGTCGGCTACATTGGCTCGGATGAGCGCTTCACCGGCGGCACCACGCGCCAGCGGCATAGGATCTTCGAGTGCCGCGAGTAGTGCAACGTCGGCTTTGCCGTTTGGCGCGGCCACTGCCGCAAGAGCTTCACGAATCGCGTTGGCCGCAGTTTCATCGTCGGCGACCGGAAGGAATGTCAATAATGCACCAACAGCGCCATCCGGCTTCTTCTTGGCAATCGCCCTTGCGATCGCGGCCGACAATTCGGAGCCGGGCACCTTTTCGATTTGCTTCAAGCAACTTTCGGCTCGCCGCGCGATTTCGACGTCATTATGGCTCATCGCCTGGCGCAATACGCCGACCGCGGGCAGACCCCACTGGATGATCGCGGCGCTGGCGCGTTCGCGTTCAGTGAATGAATCATGACCCAGTTGCTTGATGAGTTCATCAATCTTAAGCCGGTCGGTATCGGTGACGACTCGACGCCGAAGGTACTCAATTAGTTTCGGGCCATCGTCGGACAGACCGGCGGTTTGCAGGATCTTGGCATCGTTTACATCCGACGACTGGGCCCAGCAAGCGCCGACTGCAAGATAGATTCCCACCAAGTGGATGCCATATCGCATATGGCGGTATCATACAAAAGGCGTTTCGCGGTGAATCGCGTCCAGGGCCGATTTCATGCCATCCCGAACGATGCAATGGTTGATTGTGGGGTGTTGGCTGGCAACGGCGGGCTGGTATGTTCGTCGTGAGGTGTTGCCATATTGGACGGCCGACGCCATGCCCGCTTACGCTGTGGACTTGGCCGATGAAGCCGCCCGCACGGCGTTGCAAGTTGCCTGGACACTGACCCGCAAGGGCCACAAGTCGTGCCCGCTACGAACGACAGTTGATTATCACGATGCTGACGACGAGTTCAGTTTGAACTGCACTTTATTCAATCTCGACCTGATCAAGGAGATTAAGGTTGAGGAGTATCGCAGTTCTTATCGCGTGAATCGTTGGGGACGCCTCATGGCGACGTCGACCAGCATCAAGTTAGGAAAGGATGGCCTGTCGTTAAGGCTGAATTCGACGGCGAGATTTGAAAATGGCACCGCGATCGTAAATTGGCAAATTCGGTCAACTTGGTTCAATCTTGATCCGCCGCCCGAAGTGGTGAAGATGGCTGACGCTGGGACTTTGAACCCTCTGCATCCCGTCCACCGGTTACGCAACGTCCGGGCTGGCCAGCGCTGGGTGCAGCCGCTCACCGATCCATTGGCCGATGCCCAACGCATCGCATTGGCCGCGCTTGCCAGACACTACACCGGCATGAATTTCAGCCAACTGGCCGGACCCGGAAAAGCGGCAAGCCTTCTGGCGGAAGTGACCGGCCCGACGCCGCTCGAGTGGCGCGACAAGTCGCACGATTGCTATGTGATCAATTATCGGGGCGACAACTATGCCGCCAGCACCTGGGTACGTGTCGCCGATGGTCTGGTGTTGCGGCAGGAAGCATCATCCTCCGGCGACGAATGGGTATTGCAACGGGATTGACATGATTGAATTGCGGGACGTCTCCAAACGGTATGGCAACAAACTGGCAGTTGACCGGTTGTCGCTGACGATTCCAGCGGGCGAGTTGTTTGCATTTCTCGGGCCGAACGGCGCGGGCAAAACGACGACCATCAAGATGTTGTGTGGTTTGCTTTTCCCATCGTCCGGATCAGTGCTGGTCGGCGGTTTCGACATGGCGAAGCAAGGCGATGATGCTCGGCGGCTCATCGCATTCGTGCCGGACACACCGTACTTGTATGAAAAGCTCACCGGCCGAGAGTTTCTCAAATTCATTGCTGACATTTATGGGCTGGATGACGCCAAGGCAGTTGCGAAAGCAGACGAAGTCATTGAGTTGTTTCGACTCGGCGAATTCGTGGATGATCTGACCGAACGGTATTCTCACGGCATGAGGCAGCGCACCGTCTTCGCGGCGGCACTAATGCATGAGCCGAAAGTCCTGATTGTTGATGAACCGACGGTGGGCCTGGATCCGAAGAGCATCCGATTGCTGAAAAACCTGTTACGGCAGGAAGCCAATCATGGCACCACCGTGTTCCTTTCCACACATTCCTTGGACATCGCGCAGGAACTCGCAGATCGCATCGGCATCATCGACAATGGTCGACTCATCGGCTGCGGAACCCTTGACATGTTGCGCAAGCAGGCAGACCGCAGTGGTACTCTCGAGGAAGTGTTCCTGCAACTCACCGCACAATCCGAAGGCGGCGAATCATGACGGATCAAGCCGCCGCGTTTCGCTGGCTCCGATTTCGCCAGATGTTGCACAGTTGGC
>JANNLP010000495.1:0-2304 GCA_031396905.1 Gemmataceae bacterium | reverse complement strand
GCGTTGAAACGCCTGGCTACGAACGTGCGCCCTCCGGGCGAAGAATTTTATTGCTACCGATTCGGCTGGTGGCGAGTGTCGGCTGCTCTGCGTTCAGAGTTTGCTTAATCAAGTCAGCGTCATTGACCAGCGGCCAATCGTTGCTCCATTGCCGCAATCAGGTTGATTCCGTTTGCTTTCCTTCGGTGTCGGCGTGCACCGCGTTGACCGCGAGCCATCACGGGCAGGTTGCTTCATGATGAGAGCATTGTTTCGTCGTGTGGCGAGTGGCTGGCACGCTTCTTTCTTCAGCCCAAAGGGCTGGGAGTACTCAGCCCAGGGCAACGCCCTGGGACTTGGCCATCTCAATGGATTGCAGCCTGAAGGGCTGAGACAGGTATGAAGGTCGCAGCCTTTCAGGCTGCAAATGCGGTTGACTCAGAACCCAGGGCGTTGCCCTGGGCTGAGAACTCACAGCCTTTCAGGCTGAACACCGAGCTCTCCAAAATTGTGGGCAATTGTCAGCAGCGCGGCGTGAGCATGTCATCGGCTGGCATTGGCGAGCGCTCAATCGTTGTTCTATTGCCGCAATCAGGTTGATTTCGTTTGCTTTCCTTCGGCGTCGGCGTGCAACGCGTTGACCGCGAACCATCACGGCCAAGTTGCGTCATGATTGGAGCATTGTTTCGTCGTGTGGCGAGTGGCTGGCACGCTCACGCAAAGCCGGGACGCATGAGCGGAATCGACGCAATCTCCGTGAGCGACGTGTTTATCTCCGAAGAGAAGAAATGGTCCCAGCTCGATCGATGATTCTGAAGAAAGGTCCCCCAACCCCCGCCTGTACCAATCGTACCACGGCAATAACAGGCAACGTCACGTGGGTAGCGAGTGCTGGTAATGTTCAAAGCAGGTCGGTGGCATTTTCTTCGCGCCATCATGGCGACTCATAGAAAAACTGTCACAATACTTCGGTTACATGACGCAATGATGCGGCGCCCGGTGCGGCACGCCACGAGTTTAACTCCTGACTCTACACCGCGTTGGATGACATGTCGGATTCAGAAGTGAGATCGGGCCTCGTCTTGGAACTCGCCGAAGAGTTCCTCGAACGCTATCGCAAGGGCGAGCGACCGCTTTTGCGCGAATACACGGAGCGGCATCCGGCGTTGGCGGCGGAGATCGAGGAAGTATTCCCGGCGATGGCGATGATGGAGAACATCGCGGTCGCGGATGAACCAGTGGAAGACCCGGCGGCCAAAGTCTCTCTCAAGCAACTCGGTGACTATCGCATCATCCGCGAGATTGGCCGCGGCGGCATGGGTGTCGTCTATGAAGCGGAGCAGGTGTCGCTCGGCCGGCACGTCGCGCTGAAGTTGCTGCCCAAACACGCGCTCCAGGACATCAAGCAGAAGCGCCGATTTGAGCGCGAAGCCAGAGCCGCCGCCAAATTGCATCACACTAACATCGTGCCGGTCTTCGGCGTCGGTGATCACGAGGGCGTGCCATATTACGTGATGCAGTTCATTCAGGGGCTGGGCCTGGACGTCGTGCTCAAGGAATTGAATCGCCTGCAGCACGGTGCTGCAGCGACGCCGAACGGTTTGCCCACCGCCGGTGAAATCCACCTCTCGCGCCGCGACGTGTCGGCGGCCGACGTGGCACGATCTTTGATGACCGGCGCGTTTCAGCAATCGGCCGACCAAAACGAAACGGCCGGATCCAATCCGTCACCGGGAATTGACGTGACCGCAGATCATCCCGCGAACGGCGGTGCACAAGACAGTGTTGCGTCGCAATCCGGATCGGGACAGCGATCGGATTCTTTCACGGTTTCATCTTCTACGCTCGCGTTCCCAGGGTCCGGCAGCACTGGGAGCAATGCCGCCGGCCGCAAGCAGACGTATTGGCAAAGCGTGGCGAACATCGGCCGACAGGTCGCTGATGCGCTTGAGTACGCTCACAAGCAGGGCATTCAGCATCGCGATGTTAAACCATCCAACCTGCTTCTGGACCTGCACGGCACGGTATGGGTGACGGACTTTGGCCTGGCGAAGGTGAACGACGCGGGCGCGGATAATTTGACAAACACCGGCGACTTGCTCGGCACGCTGCGCTACATGCCGCCCGAGGCGTTCGAGGGCAAGAGCGACGCCCGCGGCGATGTGTACTCCCTTGGCCTGACGCTATACGAACAGCTGGCGATGCGGCCGGCGTTTCTCGAAAAGGATCGCAACAAGCTCATTAAGCATGAAATTGCCGGCCCAACCGGACGGATCGGCGTTGTCGCCAAATACTGCCGAGCCGCCGCCAGTTGTCCGTCCCGCC
>JANNLP010000472.1:0-4256 GCA_031396905.1 Gemmataceae bacterium | reverse complement strand
CGTTCGCCTTCGAATACGACCATCAAATCGACGACGCGGTTCAGGAAATAGCGGTCGTGGCTGACGACAACGACCGTGCCTTCAAACTCAAGTAGTGCTTGCTCTAAGGCATCGCATGCCCAGATATCGAGATGGTTCGTCGGCTCATCGAGGATCAAGACATTGACGCCGGCAGCGACAAGGCGAGCCAAGGCGGCCCGGCTGCGTTCGCCGCCGCTGAGCTCGCTGACTTTCTGATCGACCATTTCGCCGTGCAGGCCGAAGCGGCCCAATAGATCGCGCATGGTCTGGTTGGTGATGCTCGGATCCGGTTTGGGCCAAACGGCTTGCAAGACGGTCATGTCGTCGGGCAGCATCTTCAGGTGCTGATCGAGATAGCCAAGTTCGGTGAGATGGCCGCGACGCACCTGACCCTCATCCGGCTTCAAATCGCCAAGCAGCACTTTGAGCAGCGTGGTTTTGCCGCAGCCGTTAGGGCCGAGAATGCCGAGTCGTTGGCCGCGCTTGACTTGGAAACTCAAATCGCGGAATAACGGCTTGTCGAACGCCTTGGCCACGCGATCTACTTCGAATATGACATCGCCGGCGCGCACCACATCGGCGAAGTACATCGCCGGCACCGACACCATGGTTGGCCGTTCGACGCGGTCGAGCTTATCAAGCGTCTTTTGCCGCGACTGGGCCTGCTTCGACAGTTGGCCATAATGCACCCGGCGAATGTACTCCTCCTGTTTCTCGATGTACTCCTTCTGCGCTTCCCAGGCCTTGAGGTCCTGTTCGTAGCGTTCCTGGCGCAATCGGACGTATTGTTGGTAGTTGCCCGGATACGCGTGGATGCGCTGTTGATGCAATTCGAAAATATCAGTCGTGACCTTGTTGAGGAAGTAGCGATCGTGGCTGACTACGATCATACCTTGCGGTTGCTGCACGAGATAGTCTTCGAGCCAGCGAGTAGCGGCAATATCTAGATGGTTGGATGGTTCGTCCAGCAACATCACATCCGGTGCGGTGAGCAACAACTTCGCAAGCGTGAGTCGGCGTTGCTGGCCACCGGAGAATGAAGTGACGGGTCGCTCGTAATCCTCCTGTTGAAACCCGAGGCCGTCCAGCACTTCTTCGACTTTGTGATCGAGCGTAAAGGCGCTTTCGTGATGCAACAACTCGGTAAGACGATCAAACTTGGCGGCGAGGGGCTTGCGTTCACTCTCTTCGATGGCAACAGCGAGTTGCTCCGCGGTGCGATGCAACTCCTCCTGTTGTTCCAGCAGGTGGGCAAACGCGCTTTTCGCTTCGTCGAATAGCGTCTGCCCGGCGGCGTATTCGGGATGCTGTTCCAGAAGTGCGATGCGTGCGCCGGCGTGCAGGCGAATGTCACCACGATCAGGGTGATCCAGGCGGGCGAGCAACTTCATGAGCGTGGTCTTGCCGGCACCGTTCGGCCCGACCAGGCCAACACGCCGACTGCCGTAGAGCTCGAATGACACGCCTTCAAAGAGCGGTTCGGCATCGTAGCCGCGCGTCAGGTCCGTGCAACTCAGCAGAATCATAAGGGTGACTTACATTTCGACCCCCGATGCGCCAATGCCCGGGCTGGACAGGGTACCTACAATGGCGAAAACGCAGGGGCGACCGCATGCGCTGGCTGACCGCGATTCCTGTTTACAACGAAGCGAAGTACCTCAAGGATGTCTTGAGTGAAGTGCGGCGTTACAGTCCCGAAATCCTCGTCGTTGACGATGGTTCTACGGACGCGACGCCGACGATGCTTGACGGCGAGCCGGGGTTGTTGCGGATTCGGCATGAAAAAAATCGCGGCTACGGCGCGGCACTCTGCTCGGCGTTCGATTTCGCCGTGCAGCATCATTATGATGTGCTGGTGACGATGGACTGCGATGGGCAGCATGAGCCGTCCCGCGTGCCGATGATGCTGGAGTCGGTGTGGGATTGCGACATCGCATCGGGTAGCCGCTATTTGCGGGACTTCCGTCAGAACACTTCGGTGCCGACCGACCGGCTGCGGATCAATCAAACCGTGACGGCCGAGTTGAACGAGCGCTATGGATTAGAGCTCACCGACGCTTTCTGCGGCTTCAAGGCGTATCGAATTTGTGCTCTCGCCAAATTGCGCATCACGGAAAGCGGCTGGGGCATGCCGCTGCAACTGTGGGTGCAGGCGGCCAAGCTCGGCTTGCGCGTGCGTGAAGTCGGCGTGCCGCGCGTTTATCTGGACCCGAAGCGGGCATTCGGCGGCATTCTCAACGACGCAGAAGAACGACTCACTTACTACCGCGACATCATCGACCGCGCCGACGCCAGCTTCACGGCGGCCGGCTGCGTTGACGGCGCGTTATGTTCCTGACGAAGCGGCAATACCGCGCTCCGGGCGGCGACGGTGACAAGCTGATCGATCCGCCGCTAACCGAGGCGCCGCGACTTCTCGTGACGGCCAGACAATTTGATTTACCGGGCCAATTGTTCGATGGCATGTCGCTGACGCAGTGGCGTCAACAGGCACGATGTGAAGTTCTGCAACTGTTGGGCGAGCAATCGCAATCGACGGCGTGGTTTGTCGCCGGGCATCAACCCGAGTTGTTTCACCCCGGCGTATGGTTGAAGAATTTCGTAATGGGCCGATTGGCCCGCGAACAGAATGCCATCGCATTGAACTTAGTTGTTGACAACGACGTACCCAAGTCGGCAGCGGTGCGTGTGCCGGTGTGGCGGAAGGGCATCGCGGCAACGGATGTGACGGTGGCGGCCGTGCCGTTCGATGCGCCGCCCGGTGATGTACCGTATGAAGAGTGGGTGGTTCGTGATCGCGAGCTGTGGACATCGTTTCCTGAGCGGCTGCGGGCGGCGACGAAGGATTGGCCGGTAGCACCCATTGGCGTACCTGGTTGGGCCGAGAGCGCAGTTCAAGTCAGCGATGCGCTAGTTTCGGTGCAGCGACATCAAGAACAACGTTGGGGTCTACACAATGCGCAACTGACCGTATCGCGGTTGTGTTCGACGACGGCGTTCGTGCAATTCGCTCAGATCATCGTCGAGGATCTTCCAAGGTTTCATGCGTGTTACAACAACGCTGTCCGGGCTTATCGCACCGCCAACAAGATCAAGAGCCGGCATCATCCGGTGCCTGACCTTGCCAACGACGGCGATTGGCTCGAAGCGCCGTTCTGGTGCTGGACCCGTGATGAACCACGCCGGCAGCGGCCGTTCATTCGTCGCTCTGTACAAGGGGTGCGGCTGCGTTGGGGGAAACACGAAACTGCTTGGCCCGACGCTGCGGTGAAGTTACGGCCGCGTGCATTGACGCTGACATTGTTCGTGCGGCTGGCCGTGGCCGACGTGTTCATCCATGGTATTGGGGGCGGCAAATACGATGAGTTGACGGACGCCATCAGCATGCGTTATTTCGGCTTGGCTCCGCCGCCGTACATGATCGTCAGCGGCACGCTGCGGTTGCCGTTGCCAGGGCTCGCCGCGACACAGGCCGATTGGAATGCCACTCAGCGACGTGCCCGCGATCTGCAATGGAATCCGCAGCGGTTGATTGCATCACAAGAACTCGCAACAGAACGCAACCGCCTTATCGCGATGCCGCGCAAAACACGACCACAGCGGCGCGAACGCTTCAGCTTGTTGCGGCGCAACCTTGAACGCTGGCAAAATCTTGTTGCGAATGAACTCACCGAGTCTCATGATCGGCAATCACTTGTTGAGATGGAAACGCAGGCCAACGCAGTGCTTCGTTCGCGGGATGCATCTTGGGTGCTGCATTCTGAAGCCGCGCTACATTCGTGGCTCGCGCAAGAGTAAGGGTCAGGATTCACTGCCTGACGGCAATGAACCCTGACCCTCTGCTAAACTCTATTAGTACGGCTGGGCCGCTGGCGGTTGGGCCGGCATCGGCTGGGCCGACGGCGGCTGCACCACCGGCGGTGGCGCCGCCGGCTGCGCCAGCGGTGGGGGGCGCTATCTCCGCCTCGCGCCGCAAGTCGATCACGTATTCTTTCCCGACTTGGACATCAATGCTCTTTCTGCGGACGACCTGATGGCCTTCTTGCGTCCAGGTCGCCTGGAGTGCGTAGACGTATGTCTTGCCGGCTCCCGACGCTCGGCTAACCATCAATGGTCACCCGACCGAGCAAAATGGCATGGAGCGACTCTTTGATTCGCCGACCATGGAAGCCGGCAAGACGTACGTCTACGCACTCCAGGCGACCTGGACGCAAGAAGGCCATCAAGTCGTTCGC
>JANNLP010000417.1:0-7201 GCA_031396905.1 Gemmataceae bacterium | reverse complement strand
GCGTTGACGAAGGCATTTCAGGAAGTCTTCTTCGGTCCAGGAGAACTCGAAGCTGTCCTGCTCCGTGCGAATGACTTCCGCCATGTCGCGGCGAATCATCCAGCGGATATGGACTTTGACCTGCGGTGACTTCAACCGTGGACTCATCGGAATCCTCCCCCTCCCGCGCTGCGCACCGCTTGCCGGTGGATCGCCGAAGCGATCCGTGGCCAATCTCGCAATCCCCATCGCGAGTCTAGCCGAGCATTCGATTGTCGCGGGGCGGTCCCCTTCATCTGAGCGGCCCGCTATAGCGGCCACTCCCATTCCCCTCAAGAGCAAAAACCGACCGTCCCCGCGGCCTAGTTCTTATACACGCGCGAGCTTTCTTCCTTGTTCACGGGAAGACGTAGTTGCTCGCAGTTCATTTGCACTTTGAATCGGTAGTCGGCCGGCTGGTCGCCGCGGACCTTCACGCGGAAGACAGCATCGGCTTTGGTCGCCAGCTTCAGCAGTGGCTCAAACACGACTTTCTTGTCCTGAATGCGGCCGCTAGTCGGACCAGTCGCTTCGAGCGCGGTCAAGCCGTCTGGTATCTCGCAGGTAATGCGGATGCCGGTGCAGGGGCAACTACCCTGGTTGAACACGCGGATTTCGTACATCAGTTCACCGTCGACTGTGACGGGATCTTCCAGGTCCGCAACTTCAAGTCGGAGTGCGGGCACCCCTTCAACGGCCACGCTGCCATCAGCTTTTGCTTCGACACCACGGTCAGCAACCGCCACCGCATGGGTGACGAGATCGCCGACGGCATTGGCTTTGGATTTGAGAACGACCGTACGGATAGCGCCGGGAGCGTGTGGACCGAGTCGCCACGTCACCGCACGACCGACCGGATCGAAGATGGCACCATCGGAAGCGCCGACGAAATCCAGGCCGACCGGTAGAGCTTGCGTCACGGTGACGTTGGCTGCCGGCGCGTTTCCGGGATTGCTAATCTCGTATTCTTCGCTAACCTCGCCGCGATACATCACCTTGGCCGGACCAGTGCGACGCAGACGCAACATCGGTTGTTGCACGAGGACTTGTGTTTTCGATGAGCTTTCCAGTCCGCCATCGCCGGTAGCCGCAACCTCGGCGATTTGGTTGCCGCCAGCGGAGCTGGTGACGTTCAGCGGGATGCTCTTGGATTCGCCTGGCGCGAGCGTACCGATGTCGCCTTCAATATGGGTGCCGCTGGGATGTGATAAACCCGCTGGCAGTTTCACGCGGAGAGTCACATTGTGGGCGGTGCCGGTACCGGGATTAGAAACTTGGATCTGTAGCGGCATGGTGTCGCCGAACTGCACTTGGTCTGGTCCGCTGAGCGCGACCGATAATTTCGGTCGCACGATCTGCGTGCGCATCGATGCGACTGCACAGAACGAGACAATCGCATTGGCGCGGAATTCGCCGTCGGATCCGGGCATTAATTCGACACGAATCTTTCGGTCGGTGTTGGCTTCAAGGTTGCCCAAATTCCAACCGAGGCGGTCATTGATCGTTTCGGCGGACGGCTCGCTCGAAACGAATTTGGTGCCCGCCGGCAATTCATCCTCGGCGCGAACGTTATAGACGGCAACTTGGCCGACATTGCGAACTGTGATTTCGTAAATCAGCGCTTGGCCGATGGTGATAGTTTCCGGTCCGCGCTTTTCGATGACTACGCAAGGCGCGGTGGATGCACCTGGCGCGACCATCGGCTTGGCGGCTGGTGCGGATTCTGGAGTCGCAGGTGCTGCTGTTGGTGCAGGTGCCGGTTCGGCCTTGGTCTCCGTCGGCGCGACAATCGGATTCAAGGGGACAACGGGCGGGAAAGCTGAGGGCGGGTTGGTCGCAATGCCGCGGAATTGCGGCGGCACAGGGTTCGGCGGCGGTGGCGTCTGAGCCAACAATAGTGGAGCCGCCAGCAATCCCATCGATCCGATAATGATTCGTTGAATGCGCATATGGGTTAACCCCTGCTTGGCACGGTAGGCCGGGGGATATAGCCGATGTCAATTTCGTGTCAAGGTGAAGGGGATATGGCATTCGAATTGGGGCTATCTCCTTGACTCAGTGGCGAAATCTGAAGATAATGCCTGTCTTGCCCGTGATCGTTCGTCCCGAACTCATTTTCAGGTGAAACCATGCAGTTGCGTCGGAATCCGACTTCGTCCCGCGGCAAGATCAACACGAACTCACGTCGGCCCTGGAAACTACTCAAGCTCGAGGACCGGATTGCCCCTGCCAACCAATTACTGCCGGATTTGCATGTGCTCCAGGCCAACCTGACCGGATGGACCTACTCTGCCAACAACGAAATTCGCTTTTCGACGGGCATGGCCAACGGTGGTCAAGGTCCATTTGAGTTGAACGGCACCACGACGAAAATCGACAACGGCAACGGATCGTTCAGCCACGTTGTCAACCAGACGATTTATTGGGACGACGCGACGACCACGACGCAAGTGGCTGGAACGTTTACATATCACGAAACCCACGGCCATACCCATTTTGACGATTTCGCTGTAGCGCGACTGCGCATACGTCCGACAGATCAAAGCGTCGGCGGCATTGTCGCGCTGGGCCCCAAGACAAGCTTTTGCCTGATCGACATTGTGCGATATGACAAAACGCTCACGGGATCTCCGGCCAATGGTGTCTATAGTTGCAGCAAAACGAAGCAGGGTATCTCTGTTGGTTGGAACGATGTTTACAGTTCGGGCCTCGAAGGTCAGTCGATTTCGATCGTGGGTGTACCAAACGGAGACTACTGGCTCGAAGTCGAAGCCGATCCGCAAGACCACATTCTGGAAAACAATGAAGTTAACAATGTGACCAGAATTGCCATCACGATTTCCGGGCAGACGACCACCGGTTTCAAGGTGTTGGCCGGTTCACCGATCGGCGCTCAGAAGGGTGCGGTGGCGTCGGTTGATCTGAACTTCAATATGCCGGTGGATGCGACAACATTTAACACCGATGACGTGACGTTCAAAGGTCCCGTCGGGACTATTAACGCGACAAGCATCTCGGCCGTCAGCGCGACCCAATTCAAGGTCAACTTCCCTAGTCAAGCCTCCATCGGCACGTACACGATGACCATCGGGCCAGACATCCGCAATACGTCGAATAAGTTGATGGATCAAAACAACAACGGTACCGGCGGCGAGTCGGCGGACTCGTACATCAACATCTTTACCGTTACGGCGCCGCGAGTGAACATTCTCACGCCATCCGGCACCACTGGTTCGCCGGTCAGCACCGCGCGCGTCACCTACGACCGAGACATGGATTCAACCACGTTCTCCCAGGCCGACATTGTCAGTTTCACCGGGCCTGGCGGGGCGAACCTGATGGGTTCCATCACTGGCGTCACTCCGGTGATTGCCGGCGGGAAAAGCCCTTCGTTTGACATTGCCTTCACGGCACAGACGACTGCCGGTGCTTACAGCATGGTGATCGGAGCGAACGTCGCCGACACGCTCGGCAATCTGGTCGATCAAGACACCAACGGCACGCCGAACGAAGTCGCGGACTGGGTTTCCATCAACTACACGATTCCCCTCGCCGGCGTGTACGGCCCGGATTTGTTCGGCTACACGGCGGTGACGACGCCGTATCAGACAATCACGTCGGCGAGTTGGACCGGTGTTTCCTTCCCCGGACCCGACGATGAATCCAAGGCGTTGAACATCGGCACGGATGTCTTCAACTTCTACGGTACGAATTACACCGGCTCCACGGTCTTCGCCAGTACGAACGGTTTGATCACGTTCGGTTCGGGAACCACATCATACCAGAACGACGATTTGACATCGCTGACGGTGCCCGCGATTGCGGCATTGTGGGACGATCTCTACCTTGGCACGGGCAACCCGCATGTGCGGTACATGCAACGTGACACCAATGGCGACACCATTAACGATCAACTCGTCGTCGAGTGGAATCAAGTTTATCACTATGATTCCAAGACCAACACAATGACCATTCAGGCCGTTCTGGAGCTGAACACCGGTGTGCGGCCTGGCAAGGTCGTCTTCAATTACCCCGACCTCGACAACGGTGGCGCTCAGTCGAACGGCGGCAGCGCATCCGTTGGCGTGCGCTCGAATACGACGTTAAATTCACGGCTCGTCGTCTCGCAAAACTCGAACTCTCATCCGCTGGTGGGTTCAAGCAAAGCGATGTTGATCAGCACGCCGTCGGTCGTTTCCATACTGCGTGGCGATGTGTCGCCAGCGTCGGACGGCGACGTCCATTACCTAGTTACGTTCAGTCATCCGGTCGAGACCATGGACGCGACCGACTTCGCACTGGTCTCCACCGGCATGACCGGTTCTGGGGTACACGGCGTGAATCCGACGGCTGACCCGAAGGTTTGGGAAGTTCATGTCGATACCGGATACGGCAACGGCACGATTCGCCTCGACCTGATTGACGACGACACGATCCTGAGCAACGCCGGGGCCAAGCTGGGTGGTCTGGGCCTCGGCAACGGCACTTACAAAGCCGGTGAAGTCTATACCATCGTGCAGCAGGCACCGAATGTTCAGGGTGTAAACATTGGCGATGGCACCAGCCAGCGATCGCGCGTTGAACAACTTCAAGTGGTATTTAACAAGATTGTGACCTTTAGCGGCGCTCCGTCAGCGGCGTTTCAACTGGTCGGACCGAACGGGCCAGTTACAGTCAATGTCGATCTTTCTCTCACGACGCCAATTCAGACGGTGGCGAAGCTGACTTTTTCCGGCGCTAATACCGATTTCGGTTCAGTGAAGGACGGCAACTACACGTTGACGATTCTGAGCGCCCAGATAAGCACCGGCGGCGTTAGCCTTGATGGCGATGGCAACGGCTCGGCTGGCGGAAACAACGTGACGTCATTCCACCGCCTTTTCGGTGACGTCAATGGAGATGCATCGGTTGCCGCCGACGATTTCATCGCATTCCGGCTGGCCTTCGGCGGCGTCAGTTTCGCCTTCGACTTCGACAATGATGGCGCGATATCAGCCGCCGACTTCGTGCAGTTCCGAGTGCGCTTCGGGTCTAGCATCTAACCCGTATGAGTCTTCATAGCGCGCAAGCCACGCGAAAGACACCGGTTCTTTCGCGTGGCTTGCGCATTCTTCGATTAACCATCCGGTCATAAGATGATCGCATGACCACGAAAGATCATGTCGCGGATGCCGGCACCGGCTGGTTGGATGGCCTACTCATTTTGGCGGTTTTGGCCTTGGCCGGACTACTTGGCTGCGTCGTGATTCGCAATGCCGACGTCTGGACGCACCTCGCCACCGGGCGTCTCATCAACAATGGACAATACCAGTTCGGCGTTGATCCGTTTTGCCACACGACGGCCGATGATGTCTGGATCAATCACGCCTGGGGATTCGACATCGGCCTGTATTGGGTCTTTCAGCAGTTTGGTGGAGCGGGCGTGGTGTTGATGCGTTGCGGTATCGTCTTGATTACAACCGTATTCATGTTGTGTACACGTCGGCCTGGCAGTGGGCTGGCCATTTCAGCCATGGTTGTAGCTATTGGGTTGATTGCCGCCAACGGCCGATTACCCATGATGCAGCCAACGTTATCCTCTTACATGGATCTGTCGATCTTGATGTGGATTCTGCACGTCGCACCGCGGTGGCGGCAGCGCTGGTTGGCACCAGTAGCAGTTTTCCTGCTTCATGTTCACTGGGTCAATCACGATGGCTGGTTTATCCTCGGCCCGTGCGTACTGGCGCTATGGTTGATTGGTACGTTGATGCAAGGGAAGGAAAACGATGCCGGCACGGGATTCTGGTGGAGCCTGGTGGCCTGTGCGCTGTTCGGAGGGCTGGTCAATCCGCATCACATCAACGCCTATGTACTACCGGATGAATTGGTGCCTACGTTCTTGGACCCGTCAATTTGCGCCCAACCGTTTTTTGATGCATTGCACTTTAATGCCTTCGATGGGCGATTCCGAAGTAATCAGCCTGGCCCTGCTTATGCGACCTACATCATGATGTTGCTTGGAATCGCATCGTTTTCATTGAATCTAGCATCCAAGCCGTGGCGACGACTCCTGTTGTGGACGGTGTTAACGGGGCTGGCATGTTGGCGGGCACGCTTTATCCCGTTTTTTGTCATTGGAACCGCGCCGCTTGTTGTTCACAACATTCAGGAAGCGATGACGCGGTTCCTTGAGCCGACCGCTTACGTTCGTATGGTTGGCATTACGATTCGGTCGGTCGTTGCACTGGCAATTCTCGGCCTTTGCTTCGCCGCGTGGCCCGGTTGGCTGGGCCCGTCCGCGCAGAATGCGCTAAGAACCAATCGCGTCGGACTGCGGATCGAACATGATACCGGCATGGAGGAACTGGCACGCCGGCTCAATGAATTACAAACGAGTGGCACACTTCCCACGAATCCACACGTCTTTAGTCCTTCGAACGAGATGGCCAACTACATGGCCTGGTACGCGCCATCGTTGAGGTCGTTTATCGATTCGAGATGGCGATTGCATGCGCCGCGCATTGCCGACTTCCTGGCGGCGCGACAATTCTTCACCAATCTGGATAGCGGCCGACATGCAAATCTAAAGGAACTCACGGCGACGCTTAAGCCTTATCAGGTCGGCCTGTTGGCCTTTAACGGCTCGGATCGCGGCGATGGCACTGGTCCTGGTCGTGTGTTATTCACTGACCCTCAGCGCTTCCCATTGCTGGCGCTTTCAGGCAGAGCGACGGCGTTCGCGTGGAACACATCCGGCCTGTCGATGCGTCCACTAGTTGACGCCGCGCGTTTGGCATTTGCTCCCCAGGCCGCGTCTCGCATTGCACCACCTTCCGACGAAGAACCGAAAGCTCAAACTGCATGGGAACGATACGTATCGGGCATTCGACCGCGTTCGATGCAACTGGAAGAGGCGGCCGCCTGGCATGAATTTACCGACGCGAGTCAGATGCGCGTCAACGAAGGGATGAAGGCGGCGGCGGTCGCTTCACTTATCGGCGGCGCAGGAACCGATGCCTCTTTGCACTTGCGCACGATCATGAATTTTCATCCCGCCACGGCAGCGGCTCCGAATCGGGTCATAGCCCCGGATCGCGTGGCGAGCGCCGTGTTGGCGGTACGGCATGCCCGGGCGGCATTGGCAGTACAGAACGAAAGTGCTGAAGCCGCATACCGCCTGTCCCAGGCATATTCGCGCATG
>JANNLP010000388.1:0-2336 GCA_031396905.1 Gemmataceae bacterium | reverse complement strand
CCGGTTACTTCAGTCGCGGTGGCTTCCGTCAGACCGAGGCGACGCCATTCGCCTTCGTTGATTCGGTACACCAGAGCCGCGTGGCCGAGACCATAGCCGTGACTGGCAGTATACCCGATCCGGATGGCCCCACCTAGAGGTACCGGCACGCCGTCGGCTTCAAAATCCTCGGCCGAGCCGCTAAACCCCTCGGGCTTGAACTGTTCGGGCAACAGCGTCACCGAAGGCGGCTCTTCGGGCAACGTGCGAACGTCGCGCCGCGGCGGATCAAGATTGGCGAAATCGTATTCGTCCCAAACGAGGATGCGATACGCCGATTCGTTGTCACGCAGATCGAAGCGGAACAGCAACGATGACCCGTCGTTGGCCGTGGGTTCCACATTGCGGGTCACTTTAGTTTGCCCGCCCTGGCTGATCAACTCCAGCGTTGCTTTCGCGATGGGCTTCTGCGTGCGGGCCATCACCCAGGCTGAGCAGCCGGGTATGCCTATGACTTCACCGCGCGGCAACGGTTGCTCGTAAGCGGTGCCATCGGGTTTCACGCCACAATAACTTGGCAGGATTAACGCAGCAGATAACGCATCAACGGCTGGTCGCGGTACAAGTTTCACGTGACCGGGTTCGCGCAGCCGGCCATCGCCGACCCATGCTTCGAAGACAAAGTCTCCCGGCGGCGCGGGGATGATCATCGTCAACACGCCATCGACGGGTTCACCATCAATGGGAATGCGATCCGACATGCCGTTAGCCGCACCGATGCGCACCTCGCCGTAGCCGGGCCAGGGGCCGTCAACGGCCAACCGGATTGTGACCGGCTCGGCGGCCGGTTGAATCGCCGCGGTTTGATTCGTCAGTTGCACCGAGCGCGGGACGATCTTCTCCGCGAAGAACTGCCGGGCCAGCAATACCGACACCGTTTGCGGCGCGATGGCAAAGACCACCGCGGCGATGGCGATGGCCCCACCCACGATCCAGCCGGCCCATTTCAGGCGGCGATGATCGGCTAGCGCCGGGAAGTCAATTCGGTGCGCCGTGCGGCCCGCTTCTTCGGTCATAATCGCAATCATGGCCGGCGACATGTTGATGGTCTTGGCCGCCGGTCGATTGAGCTGCACGGCCGAGATGAGGCGATGTTTGAAGGTCGGAAGTTTGTCTTCGACGAACAACGCCAGGTCATCGTCATTACGGCGACGAAGTGCTGGCGTAAGAAACCACGCCGCCGCCATGCTTGCGACAAATAGTTGCGAGGCTGTCAGCAATATGCGCACACCCATCGGTGTGTCATGCCGGCGGTCGATCCACCAATCGACGAGACAGGCGACGATCAGGCCGATGAGTATGACAGCGACCAGCCGGGCTGCGCCCCAAATCGCCGACAGCAATCGCTCGCGCTGGCGAAGGCGGTGCAATGGACGCAGGATGCTCGCCACATTTGGCATCCTTTTGTTTTAGCGGCTTTGCCTGTTAGTTTCGCCGCCGATGTCGAGAACTTGCCGCTTGTCGGCGCGGGGGCACACAGTAGTATGAGCCTTGTCGCCGCTTTGACTGCCCGGATTCCATGATTCACGTTGATCGATTATTCAAGCACTACGGTCAGGTCAAAGCCGTGGACGGCATTTCATTTGACGTGCGCCAGGGCGAAATCGTGGGCGTGCTCGGGCCAAACGGTGCAGGCAAGTCCACTACGCTTCGCATCCTCACCAGCTACTTGGCAGCCACCAGCGGCACAGCCAGCGTCGCCGGGTTCGATGTGATGAACCAGGCCGACGGCGTCCGGCAGAACATCGGCTATTTGCCGCAGAGCGTGCCCATCTATCCGGAAATGCGTGTGGACGAATACCTCGTCTACCGTGCCAAGATCAAAGGCGTGGACCGGGCCAAGCGTGCCGGCCGCATCGACTATTGCTTGGAACGCTGCCGATGCAAGGAAGTGCGCCGGCGTTTGGTCGGTACATTGTCCAATGGTTATCGCCAGCGAGTCGGCTTGGCCGATGCATTAATTCACGATCCGAAGATTCTAATTCTCGATGAACCGACGGCCGGCCTCGACCCGTTGCAGATCCGCGAGACATTGGCCACCATCCGCGATCTGGGCGGGCAGCACACGGTCATGCTGTCCACGCACATTCTTTCCGAAGTGGAATCGGTGTGTGGCCGCGTGATCATCATCAATCGTGGCCGCATTGGCATGGACGCACAACTCAGCGAGCTGGGCCAGGACGCATCCGTGCTGCATGTGGAAGTGCGAGGCCCCACTGATGCGGTGGCTGCGGCGCTTCAGAAACTCGAAGGCGTCGAAGCCGTCGGCCCGGCCACTGTGTCGGATGGCGTGGCCG
>JANNLP010000330.1:0-4162 GCA_031396905.1 Gemmataceae bacterium | reverse complement strand
GCCGACGCCCTCAGGTTGCGCGAAGAGACGCTGGCGATACTGAAGCGGGTGCTGCCCACGGACCACCCGAACACGCGCATGAGCTTCGACAACTTGGCCGGCTCGATGTGCCGTTGCGCTGCGATGGATGCGATCGAATCCGACGTGCTCAATCGAGTGCTTGGCTTCTGCGGCTCGTCTTCGCGGATCATCCGGCGGATCTCGTCGTATGCCGCCTTTGCAAAGAGATTCTTGTCGAGCGGCGTCGTGCCGGTGAGCAACTCGTACAGCAACACGCCCAACGAATAAATGTCCGAGCGGGTGTCGATGTCCAGGCCGCTCATCTCGGCCTGCTCGGGGCTCATGTACAACGGCGTGCCGATCATCTGCGCAAAGTTGGTGTAGATCGAGCGTTCGGTGAGTTGTTGATTGATCGCCTTGGCGATGCCGAAGTCGATCACCTTGGCCACCGGCTTGCCATCGTGTGATGTCACCAACACATTCGACGGCTTGATGTCGCGGTGGATGATGCCTTTTTGATGGGCGTGTTGCACGGCCTGGCAGACGGTGATGAACAAGTCCAACCGGTCGCGTGGCAACAGTTGATTCTGATCGCAGTAATCGGTAATGGGAATGCCGCGGACCAGTTCCATAACGAAGTACGGCCGACCAGACTCCGTGGCCCCGGCGTCCAACACTCGCGCGATGTTGGGGTGATCCATGAGCGCGAGCGCTTGCCGTTCGGCTGTGAACCGGGCCATGACCTCGCGAGTGTCCATGCCGGGCTTAATGACTTTGAGCGCAACTTTGCGCTTCACCGGTTCCTGCTGCTCGGCGACGAACACTAAGCCGAAGCCGCCTTCGCCGATTTGCTCCTTGAGCTTGTACGGCCCGATCATCGTCCCGGGTTTCTCGGTGATGGGGGCGTAATCGACGGTTCGCCCCGGAGCGAGCGGTTGCGCCAGGAAGCTGCCGAGTTTCTCCTGCGCTGCCAAGAGTTCGTCGAGGCGCCGGCGCATTTCCGCATTGTCGCGGCAGGATTGGTTGAGAAAGGCGGCCCGTTCGGCCGGGTCGCCAATATCCAACGCTGCCTCGAATATCGCACGTTCGTTCATGGCCTGGGCCCTCGTAGTGCATTCCCAGGAGACAATGCGCAGTCTGCCGGCGCAACCCGCCAAAAAAATGTCACGACTTCAACTTGTCAAAAAGCCATGCCCGGGCATACGCCCAGGTTCGCTCAACGGAACGAAGTGAAAACCCCATCGCATCGGCGGCTTGTTGCGATGTGAGGCCGACAAAATACCGGAGTTTGACCAACTCGGCCGCCTCGGCATCGACCGATGCCAATTGCACCAGTGCTTCGTCGAGGGCCAACACGTCGTCCGACAACTCGGGAGCGATGAGTTCGGATTCGACGAGTTCACGCCGCACGAGTCCGCCGCCGCGCTTGAGACTTGCCTGTCGCCGGGCGCTCTCGATGAGAATACGGCGCATCGCCTCGGCTGCCGCCGCGAAGAAATGCCGGCGATTGGCAAATTGCTGATCGCCGACCAGTCGCAAGTAAGCCTCATGCACGAGCGCTGTGGCGTCGAGAGTATGGCCGGGTGCCTCATTCGCCATGTGCCCGGCCGCGAGCTTTCGCAGTTCGTCGTAGACGAGCGGCAGCAATTGCTCCGCCGCCTGTGCGTCGCCGGCTTGGATCGCAGACAGAATGCGAGTTACATCGGACATGCGGGCAAGATACAAGCGGTCGAGCGATGCGTCACGGCTTCGCTGTTGGCGACGGAACCTTCGCCTCCAACTCCGTGATCAGCTTCTTGAAGTCCTCGCGGTCGCGCAGCGGGTCGAGGTCGGTGTCTTTCTTCATGTGGGCAACGTCCTTGTAGCCGGCGGCGACGGCTTGCCGGAGCCAGTCCATGGCAAGGTCCGCTTGTTTACCGCGGTCTTCGGCCTTGGCAATCATCTTCGCTTGCACGCATGCAATGCCATAAATGGTCGCTGTTGTGTGGGGATGATTTAGGCCGAGCTTGTCCTTCTGCAGTCTGAACGTCTCCTCGTAAAGCGCCAGTGCCTCCAGGTCCCGGCCGAGGATGGCGTTGCAGGTGGCGAGGCCCATCATGCTCATGAGCGTGTCGGGGTGGTCGGGGCCGAGCTTGGCCTTTTGCAGCTTGAGCGTCTCGGCGGACAGCGCCAGTGCCTCCGGGAGCCGGCCGAGGGCGACGTAGCAATCGCCGATGTTTTGCATGCTCTTGAGCGTGTCGGGGTGGTCGGGGCCTAGCTTGGCCTTCCGCAGCTTGAGTATCTCCTCGTTCAGCGCCAGCGCTTCCGGGAGCCGGCCGAGGGCGACGTAGCTTCTCGTCAGGTTGTGTATGCTGCTGAGCGTGTCGGGGTGGTCGGGGCCGAGCTTGGCCTTAATCAGCTTGAGTGTCTCCTCGTAGAGCGCGACCGCCTCCGCGTGCCGGCCGAGAGAGTAGTAGCTGTGGGCGAGACTTTGTAAGCTCCAAAGCGTGTCGGGGTGTTCGGGGCCGAGCGTGGCCTTAGTGAGTTTGACCGTCTCCTCGCGGAGCGTGAGCGCCTCCGGGATCCGGCCGAGAGCGCCGTAGTTATTGGCGAGATTGTTCATGCTAGCGAGCGTGTCGGGGTGATTGGGGCCGAGCTTGGCCTTCCGCAACTTGAAGGTTTCCTCGTTGAGTGCCAGCGCCTCCGGGTACTGCCCGAGGTCGTAGTAGCTAGCGGCGAGGTTGCCCATACTCCTGAGCGTGGCAGGGTGGTCACGGCCGAGCTTGGCGGCGCACAGTTCGTAGGCGCGGCGGTACTGATGTTCGGCGACTTCGGCCTTGCCCAAGAATCTGAATGACCGTCCCAAAGTCGTACGTAGCCTGGCCTCGATCAGCGGCTGGTCGGTGAAGCTCTTCTCCACGTATGGCAAAGCGGCCGACAGGGCGTCGGCCAGCTTCACTTCGTAACCCTGACCGCCTTCCTGGTCCTTCGGCCGGGCGGCGGCGAAGACTTTATTCTCGACGAATTCGAGGACCGCCTTGGTCTCGGCTTCTCGCGCCTGGGCTGCCTCTTTCGCTTGTTTCTCGGCGTCGGCGGCCTTTACCGCTTCCTGCTTGGCGAGCCGTTCAGCCCCGACCGCCTCTCGGGCCTTGCGCTCGTTCTCGACGGCGCGCCGCTCGGACGTCCGCGCCTCGCGCTCGGCAGCGCGGGCTTGCACCCATTGCCAAATACTGAATTGGAAAGCAATTAGAAACAGCCCAACAAACGCGGCGGTCGATGCAAATGCTTGTTTGTGTTTCCGCGCGAATTTATTGAACTTGTATGCCAGCGTCGGCGGGCATGCTTCCACTGGTTCGTCGCTTAAATAGCGCTGGATGTCCCGCGCCAGGCCGGTCGCCGTTTCATACCGCCGCGTGCGATCCTTTTCGAGAGCCTTCATCGTGATCCAGTCCAAGTCGCCGCGCATGAACTTCGACAACTTGGTGGGCTCCATATGTCGCTGGGCCGCGATAGACGCCAGGGAATCGCACGTGGTCAATCGCGTGCTGGGCTTTTGCGGCTCTTCTTCACGGATCATCCGGCGAATCTCCTCATAGGCCGCCTTGGCGAAGCGTTTTTTATCCAACGGCGTCGTGCCCGTGAGCAACTCGTATAGCAGTACGCCCAATGAATAAATGTCGCTGCGGGTGTCGATGTCCAAACCACTCATTTCGGCCTGTTCCGGACTCATGTACAGCGGCGTGCCGATCATCTGCGCGAAGTTCGTGTAGATCGAGCGCTCGGTCAGTTGTTGATTGATGGCCTTGGCCACGCCGAAGTCGATGACCTTGGCCACCGGCTTGCCGTCATGCGAGGTGACGAGAACGTTCGACGGCTTGATATCGCGGTGGATGATGCCCTTTTGATGCGCGTGCTGCACGGCCTGGCAGACGCTGACGAAAAGCCCCAGCCGCGCGCGCACGGGCAAATGGTCCTGGTCGCAAAAGTCCGTGATGGGGATGCCGCGAACCAGCTCCATGACGAAGTAAGGCCGGCCGCTCGCGGTTTCGCCGCCATCGAAGATCTTGGCGATGTTGGGATGATCCATGATCCCGCCATCGAAGATCTTGGCGATGTTGGGATGATCCATGATCGCCAGGGCTTGGCGCTCCGCCTCGAAGCGGGCGACGACCTGCCGCGTGTC
>JANNLP010000321.1:0-4774 GCA_031396905.1 Gemmataceae bacterium | reverse complement strand
GCCACTGGCCGTGCGGGCACATGCCAAGCAACTGGAACTGGCCCTGCTCATTGGGCCGGAAGTCCCCGATCGACTTGTCGGCGATCCGATGCGGATGCGCCAGGTGATCACGAACCTGGTCGGAAATGCCCTCAAATTCACGGAGAAAGGCGAGATCCTCGTCAAAGTGGACTTGGCGATGGATCAACCGCTGGATCGCAGCAGCGTCGCACCCGACCCGCGCAATCCTTTGTTGCATATCGCGGTCACGGATACGGGCATTGGCATCCCGCATGATAAACAGGCGGCCATCTTCGAGCCGTTCACGCAGGCCGATGGCTCGACGACGCGTCGCTTCGGCGGCACGGGTTTGGGCTTGACGATCTGCACGCGGATCGTCGAGATGATGGGTGGCCGCATCTGGGTGAACAGCAAGGAAAATGAAGGCAGCACGTTTCACTTCACGACGCGCTTCGCCCGGTCACTCCACACCGCGGCGCCGCACGCCATGTTCTCTCCGAAGGAACTGGCCGATCTGCCTGTGATGGTGGTTGACGACAATGCCACCAACCGCCGCATTCTGAAAGAGATGCTCGAAGCGTGGGGCATGAAACCGATCATCGTGCCCGGTGCGAAAGAAGCGTTGGAGTGGCTGGACAAGGCGAAAGCCCACCTGGACACGATGCCGGCCCTTGTCTTGCTGGATGCGAAGATGCCCGGGATGGATGGTTTCGAGTTGACGAGTGAGCTGCGCAAACGCTACGGATTGGCCACCTCGACAATCATGATGCTCACGTCCGAGGATCAATGCGAGAGTCATCGCTGCCAGGAACTGGGCGTCGCCGCGTTTGTGGTCAAGCCGATCAAGCAATCGCTGCTATACAACGCCATCATCGACACTGTGGAGTCGTCACAGGACGACCTGAACACGGACGATCTCATGTCATTCACGCCGAGCGGACAGCTATCGGGCCGATCCGCACGACTTGGCGTTGGCCGTTTGCGGATACTCGTGGCCGAAGACAACTACGTGAATCGCCAAGTCGCACAGCACCTGATCGGCAAAATGGGTCATGATGTCGTTACTGTTAACAATGGCCTTGAAGCCGTGGCATATCTGCAGATTCACGATCCCGACATCGTTTTGATGGATTTGCAAATGCCCGAAATGGGCGGCATGGAAGCGACGGCGAAGATTCGGCAGAGCGAGACTACTCCGGACAATCATCTGCCAATCGTTGCCCTGACGGCGCATGCCATCAAGGGTGATAAAGAGAAATGTCTTGCCGGCGGCATGGATGGCTATCTGGCCAAGCCCATCGAAGAGAGCGAAGTCGTCGCCATGTTTCAGGAAATGTCGGAACTGATCGACAAGCGGCGGCAGTTTGTCGCGGCCAAGAATCAGATCGACCCGGAATCATCCTCGCGGCTCACATCGCCTGCCAAAGACGCCAAATCGTCACCCAGTGGCATCACGGCTCGGGCCTAGACCCGGGCCAGCTGGCGACGGCCGGCGGCATCAGGAGCGGCGACGACCGCATCCCGTGACACTGTGACGAGCACGCATTTGAACGCCGGCGTTTTGGAGTCAGGATCGACGGTCTTGGGCACCAGAACATTGGCCTCGGGATAGTACATCATCGCATTACCGGCTCGCACATCGGCAAACGGCCGGGCCAACATGCCGCGCATCTCTCCGGCCGAACTTCGCACGGTGACGCGCTGATCTTCGGCCAATCTACGACACTTCATGTCGTCAGGGTGCATCAGGATCACATCGCGGCGGTCCTGGCGACGATAGATGTCGGTATCCTCGTAGACGACCGTGTTGAATTGGCCTTCGCTTCGAATGGTCATCAGGCGCAATTCATCAGCTTCGCCGGCAAGTGGCGGCAAAGGCACAACCGCGAATTGCGCCTTGCCGCTCGGCGTGGCGAACTGCGGCACCTGCAGGATTCGGCCCGAGATCGTGAACTCGCGGCGATCACGGTCCACATGGGCCATGGATTCCAAGCCCGGAATCACTTTGGCCATTAACGACCGGATGCTGGCGTGTTGCTGCATCTCGCGCCAGTTGACGGGACCAGCGTCGCCAAAAATGCGCTGGCCCAAGTCGGCGAGCAGATCGACCTCGGTGCGCGGGCCATCCAGGCGAGCTGCCCCACCCTCGCTGACGCGCATGTAGCTGAACATTGATTCCTGCGTCGTCAGTTGCGGATCCTCATCGCGGGCACGCACCGGCAAAATCAACGTGTGCTTCGCCCGGCCATGCACCAAGCCGGTGTTCAGCGATGTATTGAGATAACACACCATGTCCAACTTGCCGATGGCTCGCTTGGCGAACTCGGAATCGGGGTTGGAGCCGAACAGATTGCCGCCCAGACACACCGCCGAGCGCATGCGACCTGCATCGGCTGCCTCCATGCACGCCATCGTGTCCAGGCCCGGCGAACGTGGCAACGTCACGCCGAGCAGCCGTTCCAGGTTGTCCAGGATGGATTGCTTGAGTTGCGGGGTGACGCCGATGGTTCCCATGCCTTGCACGTTGGAGTGCCCGCGAATGGGCAACAATCCGGCACCCGGCTGGCCGACCATGCCGCGCAGAAGTGCGAGATTGACAATCGATCGCACGTTGGCGACGCCGTGCAAGTGATGCGTAATGCCCATCGTCCAACCGAACACTGTACGGCGCGACTTGGCGTAAAGGTCAACAAACGCCTCAATCTCTTCGCGTGTGACGCCGGACGATGCGATGAGGTCGGACCACGATGTCGCCTCCACGCTTCGGCGAAAATCGTCGAACCCATCCGAATGATGATTGATGAATCCACTGTCAATCGTGCCGCGTTCCATGAGAAGCTTGGCCGCACCGGTCAACAGTGCGATATCGCCACCGATGTGCGGTTGCAGATACAACGACGCGATCTTGGTACCGAACAGCAAACTCATCACGTCCGACGGCACGCGAAAAGTCCCGAGGCCGACTTCGCGCACCGGATTGATGACGATGACGTTGCCGCCGCGATTGCGGATGTCCTTCAGGGTCGTCATCAAGCGCGGATGATTTGAAGCGGGGTTGCCGCCGATGAGAACGAACAGATCGGTCAGCCCCAGGTCTTCGAGCGCGACGGTGGCGGTGCTGGAGCCGATGGCCCGCGTCAAACCGACGCCGCTGGCCTGATGGCAATAGTACGAGCAGTTGTTGACGTAATTCGTGCCGTAGAGCCGGGCGAACAGCTGCAGTAAGAAACCTGCCTCGTTCGACGAGCGGCCGCTGGCGTAAAAGAATGCCTCATCGGGCCCGTGGCTTTTCAATTGCGTTGCAAGTTTGCCGAGTGCTTCATCCCACTCGATGGGCCGGTAGTGCGTGTCGCTCGGCCCGGCATAAAGTGGCGTGGTCAGCCGGCCGGACCATTCCAGCTCACGTGAACTCAGTGATTGCAGTTGTGCGATGGAGAACGATTGAAAGAAGTCACTGGGGATTCCACCTTGCAAGTCGGCCACCATGGCCTGAAACGATTTCTTGCAGACCTCGGGAAAGTGGCCGGCTTCATTGACCATGCCGCCGCGCTGGCCGCCCATGCCGAGTGCGCAGGTCTTGCAGGCATTTTTGCTGCGCATGGCGGTCCACAGCCGTCCCCAGCCCACTCGGTGGGCCATGCGCAGCGAATACCAGATCGCCGCCAAACCGCCACCGCTACGCATTCGCCGCATCGTGAACTCTCACCTTCCGCGTCGAGGTGCCATATTCGGCGGTTGGAACATTCCAGGCTCACCGTTATTGAATTTGGCTTGGCGATCCTTGGGCACCATCGCAATCAGGCAAATGAATGCCGCAAACAACAGAAAGGTTCCAGCCAGATTTACGAGGAACGGACGCATCGTTTCGTCCCAACGGGTGATCAGATAGTAAAGCGAGTAAAACGGTACGAACATGCACATGATGCCGCAAATGGGATCTTCCTGAAAGGCAAGAACGAGATGCCAAATGCCACCCGTCGCACCCAGCGCCATGCCGATCAGGATGGCGGGAAACGCGAATCCCCAGTGAAGCAGACTTAGCACGCAGCAGAGCAGACCCACGCCCAGTGCGGCGCTGACGCCGATCACGATCGCGTTGCCACCGTCAAACTGCCGCCGCCGGCGGCGTCGCCGAACGGGTCGCGGTCGTTCATCCTCGTACTCGTCGTATTCGCGCACTTGCCGTGGCGGCGGCAATAAAGCCGTTTGCCGCTGAGCGCGGATCACGGGAACACGCACATTGTCCTCGACGACAACATCAAACCCTTCCGCATGGCCGGGAATATGAACCCGCGATTTGCACTTCGGGCAAGCGCCCGTCTTGCCGCGAAGTTCATCGCGAATGCGCAATAGCGCCTCACAACCGGGGCACCGAACCTCGATCACTGCAACAGTCTCCCAAATGCTTGCCGGTGGCACAGGTTGTTAATTTTGGCGGAGTAGCGGTCGTTTTGCAATACAGGCTCAAGGGTTTCAGAAACGAACGGGTCAGCAACATTGTTAATCGTCCTGCCGAATTTCGGATAGGATGATGCACAGTTGCCCGGAGGCTGCCCGTCATGGATCCGTTTACCAGTTTCATTCTCGCATTGGTTTGCACGCTCGGATTGGCGTTGATGGTGGCCGGTGGTTTGTGGAGAGCCTTGTTCGATCTGCTCGTCGATATCTGCGGCTCGAACACCCGGGCACAGTTCTGGCGCAATTACACGGCTATCGTGATTATCCTGGTGCCATTGGCCTCGGTTATGATTGGCCGGGCGGATGACCGCGTGTC
>JANNLP010000280.1:0-2969 GCA_031396905.1 Gemmataceae bacterium | reverse complement strand
CGACAAATGAGCTGACTCAACTGAGTTCAACTCATTTGTCGCTGTTGGCGAGGGTGTGGGTGGTGAGTTTGTATAAGCGACAGTAACGCCGGATCGTGTTGTCCCGCGGCATCGCCTTTCAACAGACACCAACTCATCCATGAATCTCATTGATCCCACATTGGAAAACCTCTTCCGGCATCCGTCTTCCGACTGTGGAATCAACTCAATTCACGGATCGCACTGCAATTAACGCCTGCCACGGGCTGGATCCGAACCCGCACACTTGCGTCAACCATCGGCTCCGGAGGCCGACATACACAAATGTACACTATGTTTTTGAAATAGCAAGCCTAGTAGCAAAGAAGTCCCACAGGTTGCATCATGCGTGCGGTTAACCGTCGTGGTATCCCTCGCCACGCTGCTGATTGACTATGCCCGTTCGCTGCTGATAATCTCAGAAACACCTCTCATGCGTAAAGACCGAGGCGGCCATGAAATGCAAGCTTACGTTAGTGCTTTCGGTGGCGATTGCGGCGCTTGGTAGTCCCGTAACGGCCGTCGACGGTCCGCAGAAACTGGATGGTCAAGTACTTGGCGCGGATGGCGCACCGGCAGCCGGCGCTATCGTATGGGCGGCACCGCTTCCCCATGCTAATTCGTTGCCACAGTTTACTCGTGTGGAAACGACGTGCGATGAAGACGGAAAATTCAAGTTAGCACTTGGACCTGGCGCTTGGTATGTCTGGGCACGAAAAGAAGCCCAGAGCGGCGAAGTGCACGTTGGCCATCAACCGTTGATCATTCGTGACGATATGGAACCCATTCCGGTCCGAATAGAAATGCAAGAACGGGCATGGCTGCGCGTGCAATTGCTCGAAGCGGAGACGCAAAAGCCTTTGGTCGGCGCTAAGCTATGGATTGACAACGGCCTAGTTTTGACGACAGATGCGCATGGCCGTGCGGAAGCTGGCGGGTTGACCCGCACAAATCACGAGGCATTTCTGGTGAGTCCCGGCCGTGTTCGGCAGCGCATTCTGTTTGACACGACTGGGCAGCTCGAGAATCACTTGCAATTGCTCATCCCGCGCGGCGGCACTTTGAAAGGTCGAGTCACGGATGTCAATGGCCAGCCGATACCAGGCGCCTATGTGGAACGTCGGACTTCCGGCAGTTATTTTTCCATTAGCGGCCTGTGCGAACCATGTGGACCGGACGGTAGCTTTGTTTGGCATGGACCGACATTTGATCGACCGGGCCAACTAACAGCTTCCGCGCCAGATTTTGTTGCCGACGGCAAAGACGTGTTGGCATCCATGGGTAATGGAACTGTCGAACTAAAATTCAAGCTAAACCATAAAGATGATGCCAATGCGAAAGAGGTAACACCGCCACCCCGTTCGGTGAAGGGCACAATCAAAGATGTTAACGGCCGGCCAGTCGCTGGAGTCGGCGTGGGGTGGCGCGATGGCGATTTCCCTGTTGTCACCAATGCGGAAGGCCGGTTCACCATCGACGATGTTCCGGGTCATTTCGTCTGGCTGCGACTCAATAGTCTTGGACGCATTCCAGTTTTTCCGCCAATCCCGGCCAAGGGTCATCAGAACGTACAAGTGACAATCACGGAGGGTCACACGGCTGGCGGCGTCGTTGTCGATGAAACGGGCGCGGCCCTGGCAGGAGTTTCGATGATGCCGGTCCTGCGACATCACGGTCCGGGCGATCAGCAGTCACTCAATGTATGGCAGCAACCAATCAAAACGGATGCAAATGGTCGATTTCGAATGACTCAGTTGCCGGAAAACTGTTGGGTCCGATGTAACCTCGAAGGCCATGAATCCGTGGAACAACCGATACAAAAAATGGATCAATTGGATAATCAGATCCGACTGAAGACTGATGGGGGTATTCGCGGCCGTGTGATCGATCATCAGGGTCAACCGGTCCGAAACTTCCGGATTCTGTTGGACTCTCCACGGATCGTTCAACCCAATCAGCCGGGCGGCGGTTGGTTTGCTGGATACTGTGGGATTGGCGTGAGCTTCACGAACGACGAAGGCAAGTTTACGCTCACGGGAATGACATCCGGAAGCAGCATGAGAGTGATTGTCGTGGCACCGGACTACCTAGAGGGCACCGCCGACCCTGTGATTGCCAAACCGGTCAAGCAGCTAGCGCAAGGCGATGAATTCACAGTTCAGCTTGTGTCACCCACCCAACTGAGTGTAACTGTTGTCGACGATAACAAGAAGCCAATAACCGGAGCTCGAGTAGCGTTGCTCCGTGGCAGCCATCACGATAGCAGTCAAAACTTCAATTGGGGATACGACGATGCCTCATGGGCCGACGAGGTTCGCGGCCGCACGGCGAAAGACGGCACGGCGACATTCGCCCCACTGACAATGAACAATGCCATTGTGCTCGTGAACGTGCCGAAGATGGGTCGGCAACTGGTCCAGTGGTCTGGCGAACCAAAAGTACTTACCGTCATCGCACAACCCGAGGCAATTATTAAAGGACGTGTCTTGGACATGAAAGGTATGCCGCGAGCTAACACGTACGTCCGAATCGCGTACCTTGATAAAGGGACGACAATTTCCGCAAGTACCGACCGAGACGGTCGATTCGAAGTTGCTGAGTTACCGCCCGGCAAAGTGCAATTGACGTCGGGCGCAACGGTAATCATTGGTCAACTGACGCTGACATCAGGTGAGACCGTCACGCAGGAATGGCGCATGCCCGATGAAACACGCGGGCCTGGTTTGAATATTGGCGGCGTGAAAAAGAAATAGTTTCGGCTGAAATAGCTCATGAACCTCTCGCTCGGCAGTCACTCCGTACATTCGTCATATCGGCGTTTGTTTGGCAGGGCGTGATTCGTCGTGCATGGTCGGTGGCATAGTCCCGGTACGACGATTTTGGGTGGCACTTAAACGGGGACAGGTACCTTTGGCTATGGATGACCCGTACGAAGAAGAGCGTCGAGCTCG
>JANNLP010000267.1:0-2397 GCA_031396905.1 Gemmataceae bacterium | reverse complement strand
GCGCCTCTTCCACGTAGTAAACGCCGCGGTCGATAAAGCTCTTGAGTTGAAAAAGCTCAGTATTGACATCCATGTCGGCCGGCATGCTAACCTGGGCTTCACGGAGGGCCTGCTTAACGGCTTCGGTCAATCGCCGCGTGTCGGAGTGCGGCTGTTTCACGATGGTGAGAATGACACCAGGCTCGCCATCGATGCCTGCGTCGCCTCGCTTGGGGGCTGGCCCTTCCTCGATGCGAGCGACATGCGCGAGCAGGACGGTTCGATCAGCATTAACCTTAACCGGCACTTTTCGCAGATCGTCGATGACTTGTTCGGGGATCGGGCCAAGCCGGGCGATGACCCGCACCGGGCGTTCGGTTGGACCGTCTTCGAGAAAGCCGCCGCTGGCGTTGATATTATTTGCCCGAATGGCTTCCTCGACCTGCTGCAGCGACACGTCGAACTCTTGCAGCTTGTCAGGGTCAACCAGCACCTGATACTGCTTCTTGTCGCCTCCCATGACGATCACTTCGGCCACGCCCGGGATTTGCAGTAGCCGTGGCCGGATGACCCAATCGACAAGAGACCGCAACTCCATGCGGGCCTGCAACTCGGTCTTGCCGCGTCGAGTCGGCCCGTCGGAGCGCCACGCCATACCGACGTGCATGATCTGGCCCATGATCGACGCCGGTGGCGTCATCTGCGGTCGAATGCCGGGCGGCAACGTCACGCTCCCCAGACGCTCCGACACGACTTGTCGCGCATAACGGTTCTCTATCTTCCAGCCGAACTCGATGTAGATGACATTCATGCCCTGGCTGGACTGGCTGCGCACGGCTTCCACGCCGGCCGATCCGAGCAACGCCGTTTCAATCGGCTGCGTGACTTGCGTCTCAATCTCTTCCGGCGACAGTCCAGGGCATTCCGTCAGTATGACCACACGCGGACGATCGAGGTCCGGAAACACATCAATCGGCAGCGTGGTTGTCAGGTACCCGCCGTACACGAGGACAATCACGCTGGCGGCAAGCACAAGCGTTCGATTTGTCAGCGAGAAGCGAATCAGTGCGTTGAGCATGGCGATCTCCCTTATTCCGGTTCGCCGTTTTTGTGCAGGCTGCCGTCGGCATGAATGTGGTAGCCTTGCGGTGCCCCGCTCGATTGCGACTTCGTCATCCGGTTTAACTGTGCGGCGGCGAGCTGCACGACGAACGAGCCGGGAACCAGCGTGCCGTCGCTCGCAAGTACGGCCTCTCGGCGGTTCAGTATGAGTAGCCGCACCGGCTTCCGTTCGAACGTATTGACGTTTTGCGTGAAGACATATGCCTCCGGCCCGTCACGAGTCACTGCGGCAGCCGGCAAGACGAAGACATTGTCGAGCCGCTCGACGCGAACTTGAATTCGCACTCTCTGGCCAGGCCGGAAGCGCCAGAGCAACTGTGTTCGACCGTCGCGTTCGACGACGCGCGACTGGTTCTCCAGCGGCATCTGGAAGGCGAAGGTGCGGTTGATGGGGTCAATCGTGTTAGCCATGTAACGGATCACGTACGGCTGAGAAAGCGCGGGCCAGTCGTTCTTTCCATCGTCCAGGAAATCGACCTCAACGGGCCAGCCAGCCTGCACGCTGCGTTCGAGCAGCGGTGTTTCATCGCGAAACGCCCGGCCCTCTATTGTCAGCGACTGATGATTGGACAACAAGCACAGCGTTTGACCAGCCTGAACTTGCTGACCAAGGTCAACCTTTAGTTCTTGCATTTCGAATGTAGGCAACTCGTCGATCTTTGTTGCTGTCGCGGCTTCGGTCAGCGGCTTCTGATTCGCCACCGACTGGGGCACCACGACCGAAATTTCACTGACGAATTCACCCTTCACCACCGATTCAAGATGGGCCGGCGTCAGGCCGCGCGTAAGCAACTCTTGTCGGTACGCTTTGACCGTGGCTTCCAGTCGGGCGATCTGGCCATCCAACTCAATTGTGCGACTTTCCGGCACAGCGCCGGCGGCAGCTTGCAGCCGCACTCGTTGGCCTTGGGCCAACTTAATATCCTGGCCCGCCTTGAAAAGCTCGCTCTGCGCCAAATATAGAGTTTCATTCAGCAGCTTCAGTGTGAACATCGTCGCGCCGGGTCGTACGGTGTCGCCGGGGACGTGATGCACGCGGGTGATGACACCCGTCACAGGCGCAACCAAATTTCGGTCGCTTTGGCCGGGCCGATCTATGACCATTCCCGGCACGGTAATCGTTTTCCAAAACGTCGTCGTTTGGACTGGCTTGGCAGTGAGACTTAAGTTCTTGATGGCCTGGTCAGCGAGCAGTATTTTGCTCGTCGCCGAGACGTTACTCTCCGCGGGAGCGTCGATTGCAGCGCCCGTTCCGCCGCGCTGCACAAGCGGCAACCATCGTTCGCGGGTGAAATA
>JANNLP010000261.1:0-4303 GCA_031396905.1 Gemmataceae bacterium | reverse complement strand
CGACAACAATGACGACTTTGACCAGAGCTTCCAGCGTTCGACGAAGTCTCTCGAATATCACATCCGTCTGACCGAACCACTGACTGCGGATGTTTTTGAGTACGAGGACCGGCAGATCCAGGGCGGCGGCGGCGGCCTCGAAGATGAATGTCTTGCCGCCTCCGATTGGTCCCGCGACGGCGGCACCGGACAAAGCGTCCGGACCGGATGAACGAAAGCGCGGCAGCAGTTCCTTTTTGAAGAACTCTTTGAGCTTGGCAAAGCCGACCACGTCGTCGAGACTGTGCACGGGTTTCTTGAACTCGACGACATCTTCGCCGAGTTGGCTTTGAATGAACTCCTCGACTTTGCCGATGACGTCACCGGGTTGCAGTACCTGGCCCGAGTGCGCTGCACCCAACAGAAGTTGTCGTAAAGCGTGAATGGATAGTCCAGCGGTGTAGCGGGCCAAGTCCGCGCCGCTGCCCCAAAGTTTTGGCGGCGGTGGCGGCTTGCCCAGCGCGGCCGCGCTTTGGCCGGAGTTGAGGAACCAATTCACATACTGTTCCCGCTCCGCTTGGTCGGGTGGCGGGACTTCGACACCGAGCACCGGCGGCAGGCGGGCGACGCGCGGGTGAACCAGGCTGCGCGACTCAGCCAGGAGAATCACCGTGTCTTCACCGCGCATCAGCCCCGGATCGGAAAACCAATCTTGAGCGATGCCGACACGGTGGCGATCGACCGGCGACAGGTTCGAGATCTCGCCATTACCGGCCGGCAGCAGCATGTCGGCCGCTTCGATGAGAATCAGCAAATGTTCGGGAAGATAGGCGCGACCGGAGGGTGCATTGGAGCGCGAGCAGATGGTGAGTTGGCGCAGGAACTCCAGGGCGAGCGTGGCGTTGCCGACGGTTTCGCGCACGTGATTATCAAATTCCGTTTCCAGTTCCTCGCGCTGTTGTTGCCGCTTTTTGTCGTTAAGGCCTTGCACGACAAACTGGTCCCAATCGGTTCCCACCTTCCAACCGATCCACGCGGTCTTCAGCTTCTCGCGGTCAGCCGGGTTGAGCACACGGAGCGGCCCGTTCAATTCACAGACGACGAGGATCAGCCCTTTCACTTGACACTTCTTGCACAGGAAATCCAACAGCGGCACGTAGTCGCCGTGCGGCCCTTCGCCTTCGACGAAGAACAGGTCGTGGACGTTGCCGCTGAGCAGCACGCTGCGCGACTGGCCGGCATTTATGATCCGCGCAAGTTCACGAAAGAACGCATATCCCGCATTGGCATTGGTCATGTTGCCATCACTCCTGTGCCCAGGCCCGATTCGCATTCGCGCCAGAATCGCACAAACTCATCACGGCGCGGGCGGTAATTTGGATCGAAAACAACGCGGCGCAGTTCCCGGCGTTGATCACGGATCACCGAGTCATCGCGCTCCTGATGCGGTTCGAAGACGGGCGCGACGGCATCGTAGATGATGGTAGATCCGGGGTGTTCCGGCTGCCCCGCCGCCTCCCAGTTCCAATATTGTGACAAGCCCGCCACACGGTCGCCGACATAGATTGCTTCATTCAACTCGTGGGTGACGACCACAATGGTATAGGGCGGCTTGCGGCCTTCCTTCTTTGCCTGCAGGTTCTCGCGATACAGTTCGAGAATCATGTTCTGCAAGTCTTCGCGGGTGGATTCGTCGAGCGCACCGAATGGCTCATCAAGCAGCAGAATCTGCGGCTTCATGATCAGAGCCTGGGCGATGGCCACCCGCTGGCACATGCCGCCGGACATCTCCGACGGATACAACTTCACAGCGTGGCCAAGCCCGAGCTTCTTGAGTAGAGCCGCAGCCTGCTCGATGTGGGCCTTCCGCAGCGGTCGCCACTTCCAGAATTGGAACAGCCGAAACTGCGGCGACGTGCCGTCGAGCATCAGGCCAAACGCGACATTCTCCTCCGCAGTCAAGAATGGGAAGAGCGAGTACTTTTGGTAAACGATGCCGCAGTCACGAGTCGCCGTCGTCACGGGTGCACCGTTGATGAACACTTCGCCGGCGCGAGGCGGATGCGTGCCGAGAATCGCCCGGAACAGCGTCGTCTTGCCACAGCCACTGGGGCCGACCAATGCGGCGATTTGTCCACGCGCGACGCGGAGGTTGATGTCGAACAGTACCTTCTTGTCGCCGAACCAGTGGCTGACGCCGCGGCATTCCAGGACGATATCGTGCACGGAAAAACCCCTCGCAAACGCATTACTCTTTTTCGAACCATGGGCACAGCCGGCGGCGGGTCCAGATCAGACTGTAGTCCAGCAGCAGGCCGACCAAGCCGAGGAACACGACGTAAAGGTAGACGGTGCTCATATCCATGAGCCGTGCTTGTAGCCGCATGCGGTAACCGAGGCCGACGCTGCCAACCAACATCTCGGCGGCGAGCAGATAAACCATCGCCGGGCCAATCTGGTGGCGAATCGCGTCGAGCGTTCGGGGCAGAATGTGTTTGTAGATCACATTGTAAGCGACCTCGAACTGGTCGGCGCCGAGAGTCAGGGCCTTATGGATCAGTTCATCCGGCACGTCCTCGCTGGCCGCGTGGTACACCGCATGGGCCAGGCTGGGTAGGACGCCGAAGACCATCATGGTCACGTACATTTCAAAGCCGGTGCCGACCATGACAAAAAAGACCGCTAGCATCGCGGATGGCGGAACCTTCGCCAGAAATGCGAGAACCGGTTGGAAAAACGCGCCGACTTTGCGGTAACAACCCATCAACAAGCCAAGAGGAATGCCAAGGCCCACGCCCAGCAGCAAGCCGGTAGCGAGCCGGCCAAGCGTGGCCCGGGCATCGTCCCAAAGCCAAACTTCCTGCGAGCGTTCGTTGGGCGTGGTGATGCGGACCAGGCCGTCCGCCAGTTGGCTCCACGTTGGGATCAGCGTATCGTCGGGGTTGCGAACGTGCTGCCGGTACGACAGCACGGTGTAGCCGGCAGCCAGCAACACGAACGCGGCAACCCCCAGCCCGACCTTCCAGCGATGTGAGATCGGCTTGCGGATCATTTGGTCTTTTTCTGGACCTCGTCAATCATGGACGCATCAAAGACCAACTGAGCATCCTGCGCGGCAGTGTAAGCAATGGACGGCTTCTTCTTGACGATGTCGTGCGACACGCAAAAATCGACTACGGTAGTCATCGTCTTTTGAAGCTGCTCGCCTTTAAACACATCCATGCCTTCTTTGGGCGTCTTGTAAAAGCGCGTCTGCTCCACGACCTTTTTCATCTCATCGAGACCAAGGCTGGAGAACTTGGCACCGAGCGCGACCAGCGTGTCGTTGCCGGTGGTTTTGTCCTCAAGCATCTTGTTGAGTTCGTAATACGTGTCGATGACGGCGCAGGAAAAAGCGCGGCCGCCCGGCTTGCCCAGCGAATCCTTGCCAATCACGACCATGTCGATGATCTCGCCCGGGATAGTCGATGAATCGAATAGCACCTTGGCGTCTTTCCGCAGCTTCAGCGTTTGCAGGACGAAGGGATTCCAGACCATGATCGCCTGGTAGTCCTTTTGATCCGTCTGCATGGCCTTGGCGGCTTCGCCGGGATCCATGTTGGTGAACTGGAAATCAGATTCCTTTTCGCCGAGCTTCTCCAGATTGCGCACGAAGCAATATTCCGAGACGCTCTTGGACAGGCCGTGCACCTTGCGGCCACGCAGCTGCTTCACGTCGTTGATGCCCACCACGATGCAGGCATCCGCGCCGACGCTGGTGCTCGTCGGCAGGACGGCTACGGATTTACGGCCAAGTGCCGGCGTGAGCACGTCCATGTTGGTGATGCAGACCGCGTCGCATGCGCCGCTGCCGTACATTTGCAGGCACGGCTCGTAGTCCGCCTGCTTGAGGACGATGTCCACGCCCCACTTTTCTTCGAGCCGTCCCAATTTGCCGGCGTCGCCGTCAATGAGCTTCTTTTCGTGGGCCACGCCGAAGACGCTCCACGATGGGTATTCGCTCCACGCCAGCGTGAACGATGGTTTGGCGGCGGTGGTAGTCGAGCGGCAACCCGCCAGCGCGTGGCCGAGCGCCAGGGCCGCGAGGGCCGGGCAGACGATCCGAAGTTTCATGGCATGCCTTTCTTGTTGGAATCCGTAGGATGCAGGACCATATTATTCAGGAAGCCGTGCGGACACTTTCTCTTCGGTTTGCTTTTGACCCGCGTCCGTTTGCTTGGCCAGGCCGATCAACTGGTCGAACTCATCGGTGGCAGCAGTACCCCGAGCATATTCCAGGAACTCGGCTTCTTGCCGCTTAGTATCAGTACCGGCCAATTCGCTC
>JANNLP010000260.1:0-31873 GCA_031396905.1 Gemmataceae bacterium | reverse complement strand
ACGAACGTATGGGGACGGCACCCATTCGACCATTCGGGTCGCGAAGTCTGGGCAACGACGGATACCACAAGAGAATCCCGGTTCCGGTCGTAGGGTCGGTCCGCGCAAGTCGAATGCTAGAATCGAATTGGCGCGACTGGTGCGACCGGTATATTGAGTCTTGGGCCCCGCGTTCGTGCGGGTACGCAACAACTTGGTATGACATCGAGCTGGTATCCTCTATGAGTACGACCATGGCCGTTCGAGAGCCCGCGCCGGCGAGCGCATCGCGGCCCATATCGCCGCAGATGGTTTTTGGCATCGCCGCCGTGATCTTTGCGGCTTATCTGCCGTTGCTTTTTATCCACTTTCAACAACTTTGGTTGAAACCGCACTATCAGCTGTACCCGCTTGTGTTGGCCGGTACGTTCATTTTGCTGTGGCCACTTGACCATTTCTCGTACAAAAAAGCGCCCGGCGGCCTGCCGTATGCCCTTGCTCTGGCCCTGGGTGGCGTGGCTCTGGTCGCCATCGGCATGCTTATCGATTTGGCGGGATTGCCGGCACTTGGTTCGCCCGCTATCTGGGTGGCAGCCGGTGGCGTCGCCATGTTCGCCGCCCTGCCTCTGACCATCTTTACCGGCTATGGTGCGGTCTCTGCGGTCAGCAGCAGCTCGCCACGCGGAATGATTGGTGCCATTGCGGCATGGTTATTGTTGGCCATCGCCGTGTTCTTTGATTCACCTGTGGGTGCCACCGCGTCCGCCATCGGTTTGACGGCCACGCTGACCTTCACAGCTGGCGGTTGGCCATTGCTGCGCCGCTGCCTTCCGGCTTTGCTGTATTTGTTCCTCATCGTGCCGCCGCCATTTACGATTGACACGATTGTGGTGCAAAAACTCCAGGTATTTGCCTCCCAGCTTTCCAGCAAGATCCTGGATCAAATTGGCGTGTATCACAACCTCAACGGTGTCATTATCGAGATTGGCGAAAAGAGGTATGAAGTCGAACAAGCGTGCAGCGGCATCAGTTCATTATTGTCGACGATGGCCTGCGTTTTGTTTTATGCCATCTACTTCCGCCTGCATTGGTTGCGCGGAATCTTCTTGACTCTCTTCAGTTTGCTTTGGGTCATTTTGACTAACGTGGTGCGAATCATTAGTTGCACCTACTTTGGTTCGCGTTGGGAAATTGAATTGTCCAAAGGTTTCGCGCATACCATGTTTGGTATTGTACTCTTCGGCATCACGCTGCTCCTGATCTGGAGTGCCGATCGCCTGCTGATGTTTTTCGGCCGCTCGGACCCGACACGCCGCCGTTACGACCCGATTACGATCCCGGCTGAAACCGCACGCATCGGCACGAACACTCTGCTGAATCTGTCGGGCGCGTACTACCGATCGCTGCCGGTTGCGACACTTTTCGGCGTACTGTTTGCGGCGCAAATTGCCGAGAAAATCGCCGTGGCCCGGCTCGTCCCTTATTCCGGTTCCGCCCTTTCCAAACTGTATTCAAACCTGGATGTGGCACTATTGCCGGAAAGCGTGCGCCAATGGCAGCGGCCGAAGGAAGTCATCGCCGTCAAGCGCGAGACCGGCAACCCCTTAGGCGAGTATTCTCAGGTCTGGATTTATAAGAGGAATCAAGGCGCGATGTGGTGCGAGGTATCGCTCGACTATCCGTATCCCGAGTACCACGATCTCCGCGTGTGTTACAACAACGACGGCTGGCAACTTGGCGAAACCAGGAAATTCCGTCACAAAACATCTGATGGCCGGCCGGAACTCTTTTGCGTCAGCGTGCAACTCGCAAGACCGGTCGAGCGGTATGCCTATCTTTGGTTCTGCGAATTCGATCAGGATGGTGGGGCACTCGACCCGGTGTCTCTTGGCCCCCTGACGGACGACTCCATGGGTGAGCGCATATCAAATCGTTTCGCGTTCGCCGCCACGCGCTGGCAGCGCATCTTTATGAAGAACTCGACGGAAGCCTCGACGGGCCTGGGGTCAGTTCTCCAGGTGCAATTGCTTTTCAAGACCAAGCAAAAGAAGGAAGAGAAGGAACTCGAGGGAATTCAGGAGTTGTTCCTGAAATCAGCCGAAAGCCTGCGCGCCAAGTGTGTCGAACTGAAGTCGGCAAAGAATTAGCATCACGCGAGAGGGATGGGTCATGCGATTTTCATTTCAACTGTCGCGCAAATGGCGCGAACGGCTCAACCGTTGGACCGGCGGCACGTTGACGTACATCCTCTATCCGTATTTCATGCTGGTGAACGCGGTGAGTTGGTTCGTCGCGCTCCTGATCCAATCCTGGCACTCGCGGCACTTCCGCTACTTGGTGCAGGGGTTTCCCGCACTGTTTGCGACGGCGATTTTGATTCTAGCCGGTGTCTTCGCCGCCACCGGGCGAGCACAAGAACGTCGTTCCAATCTGGCCAAAGACTACCTTGGTCAGGCGGGCGAATGCTTGAATCGAGCCAGGAATTACACGGGCATGACAGACGCCGACAAAGCGAAGCGGCGCGAATTGCTGGGCACCGCCCGCACGTTTGTGGAGAAAGCGCTGGCGCTCGAAGGCGGCGACCGCGACGACTACAAGTTTCACCTTGCAACGATACTGCTACAAATGGGCGACGTGGAACATTGTCGCGCGATTATGTACAAACTTGCTCCCGACGATGCCAATGGCTATCCGCATGCGCATCTATGGCGCGGCCAGATGCTGCGGGAGGAGTTTGGGCTGCGCTCGCCCATCGCCACCACCGCCATTGAGCGGCATTATACCCGCGCTTATGAATCGAGCAAGAATGATCCGGACAGTCAGGCGATGTACGCTTCGGCGTTTTCCCTTGCCAACTTCTTTATGGTCCAACGCAAGTATAAGGAAGCTCTTCCGTACCTCGAAAAGGTGGAGGAAAAGTACGCTGCACAGCGCCTGGCTCTAGGCCACGTTTATCAGGCCCTGGGGCGGCCGAAAGACGCGCAAAAAATGTTTCAGTCGGCCGAAAAACACTTTCGCGACAAGACCGCACAAAAGTTGGACGACAAAGAGTCGCGCTGGCAGTGGGGCATGGCGTTGATGGCCCAGGAAAAATACCCCGAAGTTGTCGAAGCGATGCACAAAGGCGTGGTGATGACTCAGGACATGGACTTTCTGCAAATGGTATCGGAGGCCTATCGACTTTGGGAATTGAAACTCAACCAGGATCCGGCATCGAGACTGGACGTGCGATTGGAACTGATTCAGAAAGGCATCCAGACCTGGCCGAAAAATACCGGCTTACTGGCACGCCTTCATGCGATTTCCACCACCAAAACGCCCGAGGGCGAAAAGGCGAAACAGGAAATCGAAAAGATGATCGGCGACGGCAAAGGCCCTCAGGCGCCTATTCTTTATCATATCCTCGGTGATTATGCGTTCAACCAGGGCAGGTTGGAAGAGGCTCGACGATATTGGGAGATGTGTTACGACCTGGATCAGGCGTTCGCTCTGGCCGGCAACAATCTGGCATGGATGCTGATCCACGATGAAAAATCGCCGGACGTCGATCGTGCGCTCGAGATGATCGATAAGATCATCGCCAAGTACCCGAACTTCCCGAATTTTCACGGTACGCGCGGCGAGGCACGCACCAAGAAAAAACAATATAAGGAAGCACTGCCCGATCTGCAAAAAGCTCTGGCCGCGCAGCCCGATGATCTGACACTCAACCAATCGATCGCCGAGTGCTACGAAGCGTTGGGCGATCGCGGCCTGGCTGAAATCCATCGTAAGAAAGTTGCGGACCTGAAAGAGAAGAACGCAAAGCGGATAATCGAAGCGCCGCCAGCTCCAACGTTGCCGGATGCAACTAAAGACGCCACCCCTGAATCCCCTGTCAAGCCGCCAATCAAAGACAAAGTCAGCGAGAAGCCGCCCGGTCGATGATTAACTGCCGCGCATGTCCGGTCGATGCCGGACGATCGCGCCCTCCACGAGATAAACGACATCCTCGGCAATGTTCGTCGCGTGGTCGGCAATTCGTTCGAGATGCCGCACCACCGAAAACATCGACAACCCTGGCGCGATGAATTCGGGTGAACGTTTCATCTGCGCGATCAGGATATCGATGATCTCGGTGTTGTGACGATCCACTTCGTCATCAAGGCGCACCACGCGTCGGGCGTGCATGGCATCCAGACGCACAAAGCTATCGAGGCTTTGCCGTACCATCGATGTCGTCAAGTCAGACATCACGGGAAGCGTGTCCGGAATCGGAATCAACGGCGGCTCGGCCAGATGCACGGCGCGCTCCGCCAACTCCACCGCTAGGTCGGCCATTCGTTCCAAATCGGTATTGATGAGCAGGATGGATGCGATACGCCTCAAGTCCGTGGCAACCGGCTGATGCAGCGCCAAGATCTTGAGGCACTCTTCCTCGACTTGGTTTTCTGCCAGGTCAATCGGGTCATCGCCTTCGATGACCTCGCGGGCCAAGTCGGCATCGCGGTCTAGCACCGCCCGCACGGCACGGGTTACTGCCTCTTCGACGGCAGTGCCCATGCCGAGAATGTCCCGCTGCAATTGATCCAAATCGCGTTGTAGGTGTTTTGACATTCCTTGCCTCAACCAAAGCGTCCGGTGATGTAGTCTTCGGTCTGCTTGACCTTGGGCCGCGTGAACATCTCATCCGTTGGGCCGCTCTCGATTAGTTGGCCCTCGAAGAAGAATGCCGTCAAATCCGAAACACGCGCCGCTTGCTGCATGTTGTGCGTCACGATGGCAATTGTATAGTCCACTTTAAGTTCAAAGATCAAGTCTTCGATCCGTTGTGTGCTCTTGGGATCAAGCGCCGATGCCGGCTCGTCCATCAGCAGGACTTCGGGATCCGTGGCCAAGCTGCGGGCAATGCACAGCCGCTGCTGCTGGCCGCCGGACAAGTTGAGAGCCGAATCATCGAGCCGGTCTTTCACTTCGTCCCAAAGGGCGGCTCGCCGCAGCCCGCGTTCACAGATCGCCTCAAGTTTGGCAGCGTTGCGCTCGCCGGCAACGCGCGGACCATAAACGACGTTCTCGAACACCGACTTTGGAAATGGGTTGGATTTTTGAAACACCATGCCCACGCGCCGGCGCAAGTTAACAAGGTTAATCGATTTACTGTAGATGTCCTGGCCATCGAGTGCGATTTCGCCCTGGTGCCGCGTGCCTTCGATGAGATCGTTCATTCGATTCAGAGTTCGCAGGAAGGTGGACTTGCCGCAACCGGATGGCCCGATTAAGGCAACCACCGAACGCTCTGGCACGGACAAGTTGATATTGAAGAGCGCCTGCTTCTGGCCGTACCAGAAGTTGAGGCCGGTGATGTCGAATTTAGATTGCCGCACTTGAATGTCGGGATGCGACGACCGCCCGCTCAACGCGCGGTCTGTCATGATCGCCGAGAAAGTGAGCGTGGACACGGCCAGACCCTTGTTGAGCTTCCCGCTCATTTTACGGTCGTTGCGAAATGTTGGTATGAAGATTGGGTGGAAATGTCGCTTGAGCACAGAAAGCCTGACAGGGCAACGACTTAACGACGGACCACTACTTCGCGAGACGCTTCCAGTCTTTCTTGATCTCCCGTGCGGCGTTCCGGCCGGCCGCCGCGATCACGCCACCGCCAGGGTGAGCCGCTGCTCCGCACAGATACAAGCCGCGGACCGGCGTGCGATAGTCGGCGAATCCCACCGCCGGCCGCAGGAAGAACAACTTCGACAGGTTCATCGACCCCTGGAAGATGTTGCCGCCCGTGAGGCCGTATACACGTTCCAGATCAACGGGTGTCAACACTTGCCGATTGATGACCGAATTGCGGAAGCCGGGCGCGTACTGCTCCATCACTTCGAAACAGCGGTCAGCGAACTTGTCGCGGTGTTCGTCCCAACTGCCGTCGCGCAACTTGTATGGCGCGTATTGCACGAACATGGAAATGAGATGTTGCCCTGCCGGCGTCAAAGATGTATCCACGGCCGTCGGCATCGTGACTTCCAAAATCGGCGTACTTGAGGGCTTGCCGTACTTGGCTTCATCGTAAGCCCGCTCCAAGGTGTCGAAGTCCGGGCAAATGTGCATGGTACCGCGATGGTGCGGGGCACCTCTGCCGTCATTGGTGCCGGGGCACGCGGTAAAGTTCGGCGGCTCATTGACCAACACGTTAATCTTGCAGGTCGCCGCCGAGTAATCGATGGCATCGATGGCGGCCATGAAGTCCGCTGGCAAGTCACGCTGATCCATGAGCTTGCGGAACGTCACATGCGAGTCCACACAACTGGCGACGACTTTGGCCTGCAACTCCGTGCCATCCTTCAAAACGACGCCCGTCGCACGGCCATTCTTCACGACGATCTTCAACACTTCGGCATTGGTGCGAATTTCGGCACCATGCTGTTGGGCGGCCGACGCCAAGGCATTGGAGATGCCGCCCATGCCACCGCGGACGTAACCCCACACGCCGCGCACTCCGTTGCACTCGCCCATGACGTGATGAAATAACACGTAGGCCGTGCCCGGCATGGTCGGCGAAGCAAACGCGCCGATCACGGCATCCGTGGCCAATGTCACCTTGAGTTGCTCGGATTCGAACCAGCGATCCAGAATCGGCCGGGCCGCGCCGGTCAGCACTTCAATCGCCTCAGCCGCGTCCTTGCCGAGTTTGCGGAAGCGCAGCCCGATTTTGGCGAGTTGCCACAGATCGCCGATGCGATTGGACATCGGATTGGGCGGCGTTTCGTCCAACAGCGGTTCGAGAAACTCCCCGACGCGCGACAACATTGCTTCATACTTGGGATAGTTCTCCGCGTCCTTGGCTGAAAACTTGCCAATCTCGGCATGATTCAGTTTTGGATCCGGCCCCATCAACAAATAACGACCATCCGGGAACGGCGTGAACGACGAGGGACTGCGCGGCAACATTTCGAAGCCGTGCTTCTTCAAATCCAACTCGCGGATGATTTCGGGCCGCAACAGTGAATTGACGTACGCCGCCGTGGATACTTTGCAGCCGGGCCAAAGTTCTTCGGTGACGCACGCACCGCCGACCATCGGCCGACGTTCGAGGACGAGAACCTTGAGATTGGCTTTGGCCAGATACGCCGCGGTGGTCAACCCATTGTGACCCGCGCCGAGAATGATTACGTCATGCATCACGTTAGTTTAGCGAGCCGTCGCAATGGCGTCACTCATTCGCGATCGAGCATGAACACGTTCAGCAGGTTTGAATAATCGTCAGTCCAGGTACGAAAGCTGGGCGAAAGCGCAGGCAAACGCTCCCAGCGGACATCCGTTGCCAGATTGCCAAGGTCTGATTCGGTACGACCCAGCACCACCCATATCGAACTGATGGTGCCCTTTTGGTTGGCGACACTCGCTGGCACGTCATCAAAACGAAAGCGTGCCGTCAGATTGAGATCGCGCGCCGCCGACGCCAGCACCGGTTTCAGGTCAAGATAACGGTTCGAAATGTGTACTGCTATCAACCCATTCGCGGAGAGTTTGTCGAGGTACATCTGCATGGCTTCGCGCGTTAGCAAATGAACCGGAATCGAATCGGAACTGAAGGCATCCAGGACGATCAAGCCAAACTCACCGTCAGTTGCGTGGGCGATTTCCAGTCGCGCATCACCCAGCGCATAGCGAAGGCCGCGACCGCCGGGAAAGTTGTCGGTGAGGAACGTGAACAACTCCGGCGTTTGCGCCACGTGCACCATGGCAGGGTCAATTTCGTAAAAGGTCCAGGCTTGACCGGGTCGCGCGTAAGCAGCAATGCTGCCCGCACCCAATCCACACGCTGCGATATTCGGTGTGCCACGTTTCTCAATGACGCGGAAAACGTCGCCGATGGGGCCAGTGCGGCCGTAATAAGCCAACGGCTCGTTGACGCCACGCCCATCTTTCCACAATTGTCGGCCGTGGATAGTGCTGCCGTGGATGAGTATGTGGGCACCATCGGGATTTTCGGCGCATGCTCGGACCGTGCCAAAGAAATTGCGCTCGAAGAACAGCAATTGGCCGGCTTGTCCAACGTGAAACTGTCCTGCCAGCCATACTAGCCCCAAGCTGGTGGCGAACCGCCGCGGACGGTCCACGAGGAAGTACGCCATGATCAGCGGCATGCCAAATGCAATTCCGCCGATCAGCGAAATCGTCGAACCAAGGTATCGTGCGATCGCTGGTCCGAAAAATCGCGCGACTAAGATCAGCGTCGCCGCCACGCCGCCGACTATAACTGGAAAGGTCAGCGCACTGATACCGGTGAGTTCTGGGATTCCAGCCATGGCCTTGGCGCGTGGCCGATTCGGCAGCAAGCCCACGGCCAGCGCCAAAACCAACGGATACTCTGCCAGGCCAACCTTTTGCAGCACCACGGGCGCGATGATGGCATTGAGTAATCCGCCAAGTACACCGCCCACCGAGATCAATAGGTAATATCTTGTCAGTCCTTGCACCGGCGGACGGAGCTTGCTCAACTCGCCATGGCATGCCAGCGCGACCGCGAAAAATCCAAATAAGTGAACGCCGAGGATCGCCCACCAAGGTGAGGTCGAACCGGTCAGCAAGGCGAAATAAAGTGCCAAGGCCGCGATCGGCGCAACTCGCAATGCCAGCCAGTGTGGAACAGCGGGCCGCGCGGAAAAGGCAATGATAAACGTCAACAGGTAAAGCGCCAGCGGCACGATCCACAAGAGTGGCACTGGCGTGATGTCGGTCGTGATGGCCGTGGTCACGCCCATCAGCAAACTCGACGGCGCGAAAGAAAGCAGGATCCAACGAGCCCACGGATCATTTCGACTTGTCAAGACTTTGGTAATCGTTTTCGGTTCGGCAACGCGCAATGTCATCATGGCACAAATAACAATCAGTAACCCATAAACGCCGTAACCGACCGCCCACCAGCGGCCTTGATCAACCAGACCTAACGTCGGTTCGATGAAAAACGGATACGCCGCCAACGCTAACAGACTGCCCGCGTTCGACGCCGCATACAAGGGATAGGGATCACGCGTCGGGGCGACTGTTGCAAACCACCGCTGCATCAGCGGCGCGGTCGTGGCCAAGGCAAAGAACGGTAGCCCCACGGTCTTAGCCAGTAACGGCAACAGCGTGAGGACCGGATGCCCGGTGCCAGCGAACCACGAGCGATCTACAAAAATTGGCAAGGCAATTGCCGCTGTCGCAAGCACGATCAGATGCACGGGTATCTGGGCGCGCATCGGCAATCGCTCGCCAATGAAGTGGGCATAGGCATAACCGGCCAATAGCGCCGCCTGGAAGAACAGCAAACACGTCGTCCACACCGCCGGGGTCCCCCCCGCCAGCGGCAACACCAGCCGCCCCGTCAACGGCTCAACAGTGAATAGCAGAGCCGCACCAGCAAAGACGGCAAGCGTGAACCAACGATGCACGAATTGTCCTCGTATGAGATTAGACAAAGCATAGCACGATGTACCGAGTTGACGATGCTATTTTGAATCAGATCTGAAGGGGATTGAACCCCTCGCGTGCACCGGCTATCTTTTCCATACCAGCGCGGGATTGGTATATCGGTCGTGCCCAGCCTTCCCAAGGCTGTGAGACGGGTTCGACTCCCGTATCCCGCTCATTGAATCCGGCTCGCGGCCGTCCGCGGGCCGTTTCGTTTTAACAACGGTCGTTATTTGATGAACCCCTCGGCGATTACCGCTTCACCCGACGTGCCGGTGGCGACCGCGCTCACTCGGCTGGCCCAGGAAGGCCGGCCCGGATGGTTTGACGCGGGCCGGTATGTGCTGCGTTACGCTCTGTGGGGGTCCGGTCCGCCGGTGGTGTTCGTGCATGGCATTTCCGATGTCGCGCGCTCGTTCGCGATGGTGGCGGCCGACTTGTCGCGGCAATTTACCTGCGTGCTGTATGAACTACCTTCCGGCGATGGCGACAACGCCCGGCTTGGAGGCTATCGCCATCAGCATTATGCTGAAGATTTGATTCGGCTGCTCGATCATCTTCAATTGGAACGCACCTACGTACTTGGCTCCTCATTTGGCTCGACAATTGTGTTGCGCGCCATTGCCGACCAACCGCAGCGTTTCGCCCGAGCGGTGCTGCAGGGCGGTTTCGCGCGGCGGCATGTCGGGTCGCGCGGCGTGACGGTGGCTCAGTTCGCCCGATATTGGCATGGCAGAATGCGGTCGCTGCCGATACGAACGGCTCTGCGCAATCCCAGAGAAAAAGCCGTCTTCGATACGGTACCGCCGGATCGCGAACGCTTCATGGCCGACAACTGTGGCTCGGCTCGCATTGAAGCTGTCGCCCGAATTGGCCTGCTGATCGCAAAACTAGATTTGCGGCCGCTGTTGCCGAAAGTTCGCATTCCCATGCGGCTTATTGGCGGTGATCGCGATAGCATCATTGCGCCGGCGTACGAACACGAGTTGCTTCAGGCGTTGCCGAATGCCGAGCGTATTGAGATTCCCGAATGCGGCCATGTGCCGCAATATACGCATCCCGGCTTGCTCGCCGAGTTGACCCGACGGTTCTTTACGCCGGATTGCCAGGATACGTGTGAGCAACATTGATAGCTTGCACTTGCAGCGAATTGGCTCTCAATTCGCCTTTCGCAGGCCGACTTCAACTTGCTGAGAATGTACCATCGCGCCGTTGTGCCACACTTCCACGGGGCCCCAATAGGTGAATGGTTTTTTCTCCGTCCACAGGTTTGGTTCGGGAATGACGACGCGGGCCATGAGGATGTTCGACGACTGAGTCGCAGTTGCTTTTACTGCATATGCAATTTCAATCGTACTCACTCCGGGGCAGCGCGGGCCCATCAGGCGACCGCGCAATTCCGTAAAAGCACCCAAGGTATCAGGCAACTCGGCTCGGATTTGTAACTCGGCGAGTTCGACGGAGAGGCGGAGCACGTCAATGGTGATGGTCGGTGCCGTCATTTGGATGTGAAAACGGTGCTCTCGACGGCATCGCGAATCATCTTCAGCCCTTCGGGATCGGCCGTCGCATATGTGCCCATAAAGTAAATCGCGGTCGCTCCATGGCGCATGGCAATGATTTCCGTCGTGCAGTGCCGCGATCTCTTGGCGTCTGTGTCCATTTCCCCGCCGAACGTGATGCGCGACGCTGGTCGGCCGGCGATCGTCAGGCCGTCTTCCGCTTCCTTGGTCACCACGAAGTGCAGGTCGCGCGGCTTGCGCGTGCGGATCAACTCGGCCGGTGTGGGATCGCCCGTCACGTCGGCCACCGTCACTCTGAACCATGCGGCTTTTGGGCCGGTGACCAACCGCTTGAACTTCACGATGGTGCGCTCGGCCTTATGCGTGGTCGGCGATTCAGTCGAACGCTGCTGCATCGCCCAGCCAGTCGGCGGCGTGAATGTGATGCCAACTTGGTTATCGACGAATTGCGGACCGTCTTGTTCCAACATCGGCCGGCCTTCGAGTTCCGCCGGCCGGTATACGCTGGGTGTCATGGCGTAGACAACGGCCAACCCCAGCGCCATGAACACGGCGACAGCGATCATTCCGTTCAACAGACGTCGATTGGGCCGCGTGGTCGTGATCACAGATCGCTTCCGGAAATGGCTTCGCCCTTAGCCCGCGTACCGATGGCTTTCCACACTTCTGTCTTGGTATTCACCGACATCGACCGTACGGAACCATCGGCAAACAGGAACAGGCCTAGTCCATGATGAGGCGAAAAGAAATCGTAAACCTCGGTGTAATGACTATTGAGCGGATACCAACCGGTTCGGGCCATCACCGCCGTCGCTGGCTCTTCCACGGCGGCCACGTAGACCGGAGCATTCGGGTGCACGCGCGTCGTACCTTCACTCACGGCACCGATCCACGGTGCCTGACAGAGAATTGACCCGCGTTCGCCGATGGCGATGGTGTTGGAGGTGCCATCGGAGATTTGACTGATGTGCGTCTTGCTGTTGCGATAAAAAATACCATCGCCCTTGGCCGGCAACTCGCCAATGCTGCCGCCCGTACCGTAACACGCGGCATAGCTGTTGGTCGCGAATTCACCCAGCGGCTTGTTGAGTTGTGACTTCATCATGAAGACGCCCACGTTGACATCCGTCGGGCAGACAAACGACTTCACCAGCCGCTTGCGCAATTCCATATTGACGGGATGCTCGATGGCACGCTTCAAATCAACCTGTCCTGCCAACGACCCTTGTTCCAAATGCGACAAAAGAAACGTTGCCCATCCCCAACCGGGAAAGGTCAACATCGGTTCCCACGTGCTGGCCTCGGCATATAAATACTCCTCTTCCTCGCCAATCTCCCGCCGATCCAAACGCGTTTCATCGAACAGATATGCGGGCGGAAAATGGCCGACTTTGTCGTTGTACGAAAGTAACGCTATTCCCATCTGATGCAAATTATTGCGGCAAGCAGTTTGATTCGCTGCCTCGCGGACGCGCTGCACGGCCGGCAGTAACAGCCCGATCAGGATGGCGATGATCGCAATCACCACGAGCAACTCGATGAGCGAGAATCCGCGCCGATTGATCGGTCGATTTGCGGGCATGATTGGCTCCTGAATCAGATTTGGCGACGATTGAACGATAATGTCTTGCCTCACATTATCATAGGCGAAGAATCGGCAAAAGTGTAAATTAGTAGCGACTATCCGGGTTGATTCATGAGAAGCCATACTGACCCTCGGTTTTGGATGTATTCTGACGAGGCTTGGCCGAACGCTCAACCATGACTAACCCCAACTCCACGGATGACCCGAACGAACGCGGCATCACCCTTGCCCGTGCGGGTCGCATGGCCGAGGCCCGCGACTGTTTCCTGGAGGCGATTCGCCGGCAACCGGAGCGAGCCAGCGCACATTTCAATCTCGGCCTGGCATGGCTGCGTTTGAACAACCCGACGGAAGCCGAGCGCAGCTTCGAGCGCGCGATTCGTCTGGAACCAACCGACGCCGCCGCACATTTGCAGATCGGCAATCTGTTTCGCCAACTTGGCCGATTCGCCGAGGCCGTCGTCGCCTACCGCCATGCCGCCACGTTTAGCCCGAAAAAGGTTGATGGCTACAAAGCACTCGCCACTCTGCTATTCGATCTCGGCCAGGCACTGGAAGCCGTCGACACTTTGTTAACGGCAACGAAGATCGCACCTAGCGATGCCGAGTTGCACAATGATCTCGGTAACGCACTACGTCAACTTGAGCGCAACGAAGAAGCGGCCGTCAGCTATCAACGATCGTTGGAACTCAATCCGGACTTTGGTCCCGCGCATGCCAACCTGGGCAACTTGTTGGCTGAGCGCGGCGAGACCGCCGCCGCTCGCGCTGCGTACGCCGCCGCCTTCAAACGGCAAAATCTGGATCGCTTGCGCGTACTGGCCGACACCGCATTGCCTGTGATTTACGATTCGCTCGATCACATCGCGGCGACTCGGGCGGAACTCAGCGATAATCTTGACAAGCTGCTCGCTGACAACATCCAAATGGACCCAACGAGGGAGCTGCTGCCGACGCATTTCTACCTTGCGTATCACGGCCAGAACGATCGCGAGTTGCACGAGAAGTTTGCCAGGCTGGCACAAGGGCCGCGCTCCCTGCCGTTGCCGCCGCCGAAAGCGGTCCGCGGAAGCAAGATCCGCGTCGGCTTTCTGTCGCGCTATTTGCGTAACCACACCATTGGCCAACTTAACCATGGGCTAATTGCCAAGTTGCCGCGCGATCGTTTTGAAGTCACGGTGTTGCTGGCTGGTCCCGCTCCGGACGACTCGCTTGGGGGGCGCATCGCCAGCCAGTGCGACCATTTTGTCCGCATGCCGGCCGCGATGCCGCAAGCGCTGCAACTAGTTCACAACCTGGGCCTAGACGTACTTTTCTGGCCCGATGTCGGTATGGATGCGCAAACTTATGCCCTTGCATTGTCACGCCTCGCGCCGATCCAAGTGGCCACCTGGGGCCACCCGGTGACAACGGGCCTGGCCACGATGGACTACTTTGTCTCGTCGCAAGACTTGGAGCTTTCCGGATCCGAAAATCAATACACCGAGAAACTCGTGCGCCTGACGCGGTTGGCCGTGCATTATGAACGACCGACGCCGCCACCAGTGCGTGAGCGCAACTACTTTGGCTTGCCAGAGATCGGCAACTTGTATGTCTGCCCACAGACATTGTTCAAGTTTCATCCCGAACTCGATGCGATTTTCGCAGAGATACTCCGACGTGATTCGGCTGGACGACTCGTATTAATTGAGAGCCGTTTCCCGCAATGGCAGCAGCGCATCGTCGCGCGGTTTCACAAGTCCATGCCTGATGTACTCGATCGCGTGGTATGGGTCCGCAAACTGCACCGTGAGGAGTTCTTGAGTCTGCTGGGCCTCGCCGACGTAATGCTCGATCCCATTCACTTTGGCGGCGGCAACACGAGTTACGAGGGCCTTGCTCTTGGTGTCCCGATTGTCACGATGCCATCGAACATGCTCAGGGGCCGGCTGACTTATGCGATGTATCGCCAAATGGACATGACCGACCTGGTGGTGGCCACGCCGCTACAGTACGTGGATCTATCCGTCCGTCTCGGAACTGATCGCGAGTACAACCGGGCGATACGTGCCAGAATCTCTGAATTTGCCCATGTGCTTTTCGCGGATGATCCAGCCGTGACGGCATTTGCCGATTGGTTGTGGTCGGTGGCGCTATGGTGCCGCCGCATGGCCTGATGTGCGAACCAGCGGTACATTGATCGGTTCCATGCGATATTGATCGGAGCGATTGCGCGATGAAGATTCCTCTGAATTGGCTGCGTGAATATGTGGATATCGCAGTGCCGCCAGCCACATTGATCGAGCGGCTCACGCTTGCCGGATTGGAAGTCTCTGGAACCCGGGTACTGGGATTGCCGATCCCGGATGGAGTGCGCGTGAAGCCGGAAGATGCCGGCCCGGAGTGGCATCGCGACAAGATCGTGACCGCGAAGGTGCTGAAGGTCGAGCAGCATCCCAATGCCGATAAATTGAAACTTGTCTCTGTTGAATATGGTGCAACCGAACCCAAAGTCGTCGTCACCGGAGCGCCGAACATCAAAGTCGGCGACGCCGGCCAAATCGTCATCCTGGCGTTGACCGGCGCAGTGTTGTTCGATGGTCATGCGACGCCGAAGAAACTGATGGAGTTGAAGCCGACGCAGCTGCGCGGCGTGCTCTCCGATGCGATGGTCTGCTCGGGTTACGAACTTGGCACCACCGAAGATCACGAAGGCATCATCCTGTTGCCCGATGATTCACCGGTCGGCGTTCCTCTGGCCGACGTGATGGGCGACATTGTCATTGAAGTGGACATTTTGCCGAACATGGCCCGTTGTCTTGCGATGCTCGGCGTCGCGCGGGAAGTGGCCGCGTTGACTGGGGGCAAAGTGCGGCAACCCGCCCATACGTGGCCGAAGGTCGGGCCATCGAAAGTCGAGCGGCCGCACGTCAGCATCAAGGATTTTCGTCTGTCGGCTCGTTACACTGCGACGCGCATTGATGGTATCACGATTCGTGAGTCGCCGTTGTGGATGCAAACACGGCTGACCAATGCCGGCATGAGGCCAATTAGCAACGTGGTGGACATCACCAACTATGTGATGCTGGAATGGGGCCAGCCGCTTCATGCGTTTGACTACGACACGCTGGTCAAGCGAGCTGGCGGCAATGTGCCGAGTATCGTCGTGCGGCCTGCGGAGGTTGGAGAAAGGCTCGTCACGCTGGACAAGGCGGAACGAAAGCTGACGCCGGAAATGCTGATTATTGCGGACTCCACAGGACCGATCGCTCTCGCAGGCGTGATGGGCGGACTGGAAACCGAAGTGACGGCGGCGACGAAGAACATTCTCCTGGAATCTGCGAGCTTTGATTTCGTGTCAATTCGCCGCACAGCCAAGGCACTCGACTTGCCGAGTGAAGCCAGCTACCGGTTCAGTCGTGGCATCCACACGGACATCGCGATCCGCGCAGCCGCTCGGGCCGCCAATTTACTTTGTGAGCTCGCTGGTGGAACTATGGTGGCTCCCACCGTAGATTGTTACCCGGCCGCCACTCCGCCCGTGATTATTGACCTCAAGTTGAGTGAGGTCCGCCGCCTGTTGGGGGTTGCGATCCCGGGCGCAGAGGTCGCGCGCATTCTTGCCGCGCTGGATTTCGAGGTTTCACCGGGAGGCCCCGGTGTCCTCAAAGTGCTGGCACCCACCAGCCGGGTCGATATTCAGGAAGGTCAATGCGATCTCATTGAAGAGTTGGCCCGCGTATACGGCTATGACCATCTGCCCTCAACGCTGCTCGCCGATCCACTGCCCGCGCAGCTCGGTAATCGCGAATTGGTCGTGGAAGAACGAGTGCGCGATCTCCTCGTGAGTTATGGTCTGCAGGAGTTTATCTCGTATTCGTTGACGACGCCCGAACGCGAAGCACCGCTCGCACCTCCGGCTAATGACTATGTTCAACTGGTCAACCCGGTTTCATCCGAACGTCAGGCATTACGGCATACTGTGCTGGCAGGCGTCCTCGAATGCGCGGCCGCCAACTTGCGGCACCTGCCGACCGTTAAAGCGTTCGAGATTGGACCTGTGTTCCTCCCGCACACTGGCGAGCAACTTCCTGAAGAACCAAATCGAATGGCCATCGTGTTGATTGGCCCGCGCGACGACGCCAACTGGAATGCGCCGGCCGGCAGCGATTTCGACTTCTACGACCTGAAAGGTTTGATTGAACGATTGGTCGGAGACCTTCACTTATCCAAGATCAGCATTCAACCAGCAGCACCGGTTCACCTGCATCCCGGCAAAGCGGCCGAGTTGTTGCTAGATGGCCAAGTGGTAGGTTGCCTTGGCGAGTTGCATCCGAAAGCGGCCACGGCGTTCGAGTTGGGCCGTCGATGCGTGCTGGTCGCCGAGTTCGACTTATCGGCCATCCTAGCGATGGTGCCGGATCGGTTTCAATACACGTCGGTGCCACGCTTCCCGGCCGCCCTGCGCGATGTCGCCGTGATTGTCCCGGAAGAAACGTCGGCAGAAAAAGTCACTGCCGAAATCCAGGCCGGTGGCGGTGACCTACTTGCCGGCGTGCGCGTGTTCGATCTCTATCGTGGTGCCAGCATTCCCGCCGGCACCAAGAGCCTGGCCTTCGCCCTGACCTACCAGGCGGCCGACCGCACCCTCACCGACAAGGAAGTGGACAAAGCCCACCGCAAGATCGAAGACCGCCTCAAGCACGTGCTCAAGGCATCGATCCGCGGTAAGGAATGACGGCAGACTACGTCGCCGATTACGGATAGTACCAATAACAGCCTCTCCAACCGTGACTTGGACGCTTATCAATCAATGCTGCGTTCAATGGTGATGGTGGTTGTACATCGAATCTAACTGCCACAATTGGGTTTGCTGGTTGACTCGCGTACGCCCGGTAGGGGACATCGAACCGCTGCCGCGGATAACCCGCAATTCCATGCTTCGAAGTGCCAGGCGGAGAAAACGTACAACGCTGGTCCGCCTGTCGTCTCTGAGGAGCGATAACATGGGTACGACCAAGGAACGGCTCGTCAGCATTTACTTTGCCGCAGACCGACCACGAGACCACACAAAACCCAGCCACGACGAGTTTGCTTAACATTTCGACACCTGATCCTCTCAAATACCGGTTACAAATATGATACTCTATTCCACTATTATCTTACTTCGTCGGCCCGCGCCGCGAGTACTTCTTACCCCGTCGGCCTTTCTTCACCTGCGGGCTGGCGACGGCTTCGCCTTTGAACCGTGCAATCTGGTCGCGCAATTGGGCAGCTCGTTCAAACTCCAGATTTTCAGCGGCCTCCAACATCTCGCGCTGTAGTGCTTCCAGCGTTTCCGCCGTGGCCACGTCGTCGGCGATGCCGGCGGCTTCCTGGGCCATCTCGTGAGCTTCAATCTCGTCTTCGATTGAGTTGCGAATCGCAGACCGAACCGTGAATGGCGTGATGTTGTGTTCTACGTTGTAGGCCGTCTGCAACACGCGCCGGCGGGTGGTCTCGTTCATGGCCCGCTGCATCGAGTCGGTCACTTTGTCGGCATACAATACCACCTCGGCATTCACATTGCGGGCGGCGCGGCCTATGGTTTGCACGAGACTTGTTTCGCTGCGCAGGAAGCCTTCCTTGTCGGCATCAAGAATTGCAACTAGTGACACTTCGGGCAAGTCCAAACCTTCGCGCAATAGATTGACGCCGACGAGCACGTCAAATGCGCCTTCCCGCAGTTCTCTTAACACCTGAATCCGCTCAATGGCGTCCAGTTCCGAATGTAGCCATTTGCACTTCAGACCAATCTCGATGAAGTAATTCGACAAATCTTCGGCCAGTCGTTTAGTCAGCGTGGTGACCAGAGTGCGTTCCTTGACGGCGACACGTTTCTGAATCTCAACCACCAGATCCGGCACTTGACCTCGAGCCGGCTTCACACGTACCTCGGGATCCACCAAACCCGTCGGCCGGATCACCTGTTCGACGACCTCGCCACCAGTCTTTTCCAACTCAAATGTTGCAGGCGTCGCCGACATGAATAGCGTGTGCTTGGTCCGCGCGGTGAATTCTTCGAAGCGCAGCGGCCGATTGTCGAGAGCCGACGGCAAGCGGAAACCATGTTCCACCAGCGTCTCCTTGCGACTGCGGTCGCCGGCGTACATGCCGCGCACCTGCGGCATGGTGGCGTGCGACTCGTCAATGACGCAGAAGAAGTCGTCGGGGAAAAAGTCGAGCAACGTATACGGCGGCTCGCCGGCCTTGCGCCCGGAGAACCAGCGGGCATAGTTTTCGATGCCGGCACACCAGCCGGCCTCGCGCATCATGTCGAGATCGAACCTCGTCCGAGCGGCCAATCGTTGCGCTTCAAGAAGTTTGCCTTCGCCCTTGAGATACATCAACCGTTCGTTCAACTCGACTTCGATGCCTTTGATCGCCTCGCGCGTCCGCTCCTCCGGCGTGACGAAGTGCTTGGCCGGGTAAACGAACAACTCTTCTAATTCTTGCGTGACGACGCCGGTGAGCGAATTGAACACCGCGAGCCGGTCCACCTCGTCGCCGAATAGTTCAATGCGCAAGCCACATTCTTCGTAAGCCGGCCAGATTTCGATGGTGTCGCCGCGAACACGGAATTCTCCCCGCTCGAACGTCGTGTCGTTGCGCTGATATTGAATATCGACGAGTTTCAATAACAGTTGATCGCGGTCAATCACTTCGCCTTTGGCCAGGCGAATCATCATGCGCTTGTAGTCGCTCGGCGACCCAAGGCCATAAATGCACGACACGCTGGCGACGATAATCACGTCCTCGCGGCTGACCAACGCTCGCGTGGCGGCCAGCCGCAACCGGTCGATGTTCTCATTGATCGACGCGTCTTTCTCAATGTAGATGTCACGTGCAGGGATGTACGCCTCGGGCTGATAGTAGTCGTAGTAGCTGACAAAATAGCACACCGCATTGTTGGGAAAGAACACCTTGAACTCCTTGTACAACTGGGCCGCGAGTGTCTTGTTGTGCGAAAGCACCAGCGTCGGCTTGCCAATCGCCGCAAGTACGTGCGCCGCCGTGAACGTCTTGCCCGTACCCGTCGCCCCCAGCAACGTCTGGCACGGACGCCCCGAGCGAAACCCCTCGATGAGTTGCGCAATCGCCTTGGGCTGATCGCCAGCCGGTGAATAGTCGCTGACAACTTGAAACTTAGCCATGCCGTCAATTCTCGCCAAACACGGGGCGGTTGTGATTGTATCGGCACGACGAGGTCAGCGACACGTGAGTAGATCAATGACTTTCGATAATTCGCTTCGTCCCTGTGCTGGAAACAATTTCAGAAGAAGTGGTGGATTCGCCCGCGCAGCTTTTCCAGCGTCTTCGGCCCGATGCCGCTGACGCGGCGCAGATCCTCGACGCTGGTGAACGGTCGCTTGGCGCGTTCGTCAATGATGCGCTGGGCCATTTTGGGACCGATGCCGGGGAGTGTTTGCAGTTCTTCAAGCGTTGCCGTGTTGGGATCGATCAGTTGGTCCGATTTGCCGGACTTTATCGTTGTCGGGCCGGAATTGCCCACCATCGGCGTGCCGATCGACACGTGAGGCATGACCTTGTCACGGGTCATCGGGCCGAAGCCGGGCACGCGATTGAGATCGTCTGTCGAAACAAATGGCCGCGACTCGACGAGGCGGTTTGCCATCGACGTGCCCACGCGCGGTAGTTGCGAGATCTCGTTTGCAGACGCGTTATTGAGATCGACGCGATAGGAATAGGAAGTGTGGGCATCATCCAGCGGTTTCGTTTGCCGGCCCTGCCACAACCTAGCGCCGAGTAGTGCCGCCACGATGCCAAGCAAGAATGCCAATGCGAGTTGGGCCGACCGCGACCGTTCGGCTAGCACGGCGGGGGGAATAGGTGGTGTATTAGCGGTCGGCACGACCATTGCCGTTATGATAGTAACTGGATTCCAAGCCGTGAACGGTGCTTCGCCTGCCCGACCGGCAATGCCCGCAGAGTCGGTGCAAGTTCGCAGATCATTGTACTTGTCCCTTCCGCTGCCGCGCGGGTATAGTCTCATGGGTAGCGCTGGTTTCGCGCTCGAGTTCTGCTGATTTGAGGTGAGTTATGGTCCGGTTTGCCGTTGCACTGTTGCTCGTGGCCGGTCTAGGTGTCACCGCTCAGGCGCAAAACGTGCTAAATCCCAACGAGCGAGCGGCCCCAGCGCGGATTAACCCGCAAGACAAAGAAGGCATCTGGCTGCTCGATCTCACGTTCAAGGATCCGCGCACCATCGTCGTAGACATCCCCGGCCGTGGCAAAACCACTTGCTGGTATCTTTGGTACCAGGTCACCAATCGCACCACCGGCGCGCCGCGGTTCTTTCATCCGCAGTTTGAGTTGGTGACGCTCGACCGCAATACCGTTCATGTGGACGAAGTGTTGCCAACGGTTGAGGAGGCGATTCGCAAGCTCGAAGACCCGACCGGGCATCTCAAGATCAAGAATTCGGTGACCATTGGCAAAGAACCGATTCCACCGTCCAAGCCCGACGCGGCTCCGATCCCGGTTTATGGCGTTGCCATCTGGTCGGACGTTGCCCGCCGCGCTGGCGATACTACTCGCTTCAGTATCTTTGCCAGCGGATTGTCGAATGGTTGGACTGTAGACGACGCTGGCATTGTTCGCCGTAAGACGCTGCAACTCAACTTTCGGCGCAATACCGACGCGGCTCACCAGGACGGTTCCGACATCAAGTTCGTGACGCCGTCCGAATACGTCTACCGCAGCACGTCGGTGCCGGCCCCGCCGAAGCCAAAAGCCGGCGATGCCAAGCCCGCCGTCCCGGTTGACGACAAATAGCGTATCCGTAGCATAAACTGTCCGGTTGGTAGCGACTTGTTGCGGAGCGCGCGGTTATGGCACATAAAAAGGGTCAGGGTTCAGTCAAAAATGGGCGTGATTCCCACTCCCAGCGGCTTGGCCTCAAAGCCTCCGGCGGCGAGTCCGTGACGGCCGGCAGCATCATTGTTCGTCAAAACGGCACGAAATGGCACCCCGGACGCAATGTGAAGCGTGGCCGGGACGACACCTTGTTTGCCTTGGTTGATGGCGCGGTCATGTTCGACATGGGCGGCCGGCGCGTGAACATTATTGCACCGACAGCCGGCTAGACATTCGCACACCATAATCCAACGGGCGGCACAAGTTTCTTCATGTGCCGCCCGTAGTTTTTTGACACCATCACCATGAATTTCGGGTAGAGTTGTGTAAGTAGGCCGACGTCGGCGAATAGCTTGAAGTAATCAAAAGGGAGCCCGAAGATGGACGGTGCGACTATCGGTTTGATCGGCGGCGTCGGAGGCAGTATTGCTGGCATTGCCGGGGGTATTTTTGGAACCTGGTGCAGCTTTCGCAACGTTAAGACGCGGGCCGAGAAATCGCTGATTCTCGGCTATTTAGTTGCATGTTGGGCCACAGTTACTTTGTTCCTCGTTGCCCTATTTGTCACGCCGCCGCCCTATAACTGGCTGTGGTGGATCCCGTTTGCCATTCTGTTGACATATGGCATCAACCGCCTTAACCGCGAACAGAAACTGATGCGCATTTTGTCGGGCGAAGCAATGCGGCGCTAGCGCTTTCCGGTTGCTTGCTTATTGGCAACACTTCGACGATATCATCCTTCATGTTCACGGACTTGATCCGCGGCCTTGTGGACCTGACTTATCCGCCAGTTTGCCGACTTTGCGATCGGTTGCTGGCGACGCAGGCCGACTTTTGCCCGGAATGCCGGCTGGAATTGTTGACTGACCCACATACTTGTTGCCCGCGTTGTGGTAGCACCGTCGGCCCACATACCGACGTGTCCAATGGCTGTATCCATTGTCGCGACGAGAATTATGCCTTCGAAAAAGTGTTCCGTGTCGGCCCGTATGTTGGGCTGCGGCGCGACTTGGTCCTGCTCGCTAAGAAGGATGAGGCGACCGCCGAGGCCGCGGCGGCAATCTTTGCCGAACGCATCGGTTGCATGTTGGCAGGGGAACCCTTTGATGGGGTAGTGGGCATACCATTGCACTGGCGTCGTGCTTGGCGAAGAAAGTACAATCAAAGTGTCATACTTGCACGAGCGCTGGCCGCGGCGATTGACTCGCCCTGCAGAAAAAAAATGCTCCGACGCGTCAGGTCAACGGCTCGACAAACCAGTTTGACCGGTGCCGCTCGCCGACTGAATGTTCGCGGTGCATTCCTGGCCAATCCGGGTGTAGACGGCCAACGTATCTTGTTGGTAGACGACGTGTTGACCACGGGAGCGACGGCGGATGCGGCAGCGAGAGCTTTGCGAAACGCCGGTGCGACCCGCGTAGTCGTTGCGGTTCTTGCTCATGGATGATGCTGTAGCAAGACGATTGGTCAAATTCGGCATGGAAGTTGCCTGAAATAGTCCTAAGGGTACTTCGACCGGTCCAACCCTCTCGACCGGCTTCGACCAACTGGAGCGTCTGCCACACATGTCACTTCGTTCTTGGCTGAGTGTTCTGAGTCTTGTTGCCATGGCGACTGCGGCCCCGGCCCAGTCGGCAACCGCGTTCTTTGAACAATCAAGCCACGACTTCGGCTCGGTGCAGCGCGGACCGTTGCTGACGCACCATTACAAGCTGACTAACACGAGCAAGTCACCCGTTCACATTGCCGGTGCGCGGGTGTCCTGTGGATGCGTGGCGGCGACGGCCGTTAAGAGTGAACTAGCTCCCGGCGAATCAACCTCCATCTATGCCACGATGGATACCCGCCGCTTTGTCGGCTTCAAGCAGGTGACAATTTTTGTTTCGTTCGATCGGCCGACCTGGCAGGAAGTGGCACTGAGTATCCAAGCCTATGGTCGCGATGACTTGGCGATGGATGCCGAAAGTCTGAGTTTTGGGGCAGTATCACGCGGCAATGCCAGCACAGCCAAGATGAATGTGACTCTCCGCCAGCCAAATTGGTCGGTACTGGGTGTGACCAGCGAGAGCGCGTTTGTCGTCCCCTCCGTGAAAGAACTTCGCCGCACGCAGTTTGAAGTCGTGTACGAAGTATCAGCGGCACTCAAGCCTGGCTTGCCCGTCGGTACGTGGGTCACCGCCCTGAACTTGACGACCAACAGCCCGGTCGCACCGAAAATCACCATGCCGGCCGCGGTCGAAATCCGACCGGCATTGTCCATCAGCCCCGGCGAAGTCACGTTCAACCCCACCACCGTGGGTCAGCCATCGGAATCGAAATTTGTAATCAAAGGCGGCCAACCCTTCCGCATTAAAGAGATTCAGGGCCTGGACGGTATCGTGACCATGAGCGAATCGCTTGGCGAAGCCCGGCCCGTTCATATCCTCACGATCAAGTACGAGCCGAAGGAAGCCGGCAAAATGGATCGCAAGTTGCGAATTGTCACTGATTTGCCAACCGAGGGCATCGCCGAAGTCGCCATCAAGGGAAATGCGACGAAGAAATAATCGGCAACTTAGTGCCGATCATCCGCCCGGCCGACCTTCCTGAGGTCGGCCGGGCGTTTTTCATTACAAGATAAACTGTGTCAGGTCTTCCTTCTTCAATATCTCCGCCAACCGGCCATCCACGTATGCGGCGTCAATTGTCACCGTCTTACCAGCCTGGTCGGGGCCTTCGAAGCTGATCTCCTCGACCACCCGTTCAAGGATGGTGGACAAACGTCTGGCGCCGATGTTCTGCACGCTGCGGTTGACCTCGAATGCCGCGTCGGCCAGGGCGGCCACGCCGTCGCTGGCAAACCTCAGCGTCACACCTTCGGTGCCCATCAGCTCGGTGTATTGCTTGGTCAGCGCGTGTTTCGGCTCCGTCAGCACGCGGACGAAATCATCCCGGGTGAGGTCGGTCAGTTCCACGCGAATGGGAAACCGCCCCTGCAACTCTGGCATCAGGTCCGATGGCTTCGAGGTGTGAAACGCCCCGGCCGCGACGAATAGAATGTGATCCGTCTTCGTCGGCCCATAACGCGTGTTGACCGTGGTGCCTTCCACAACCGGAAGCAAATCCCGCTGCACACCTTGCCGCGACACATCCGGTCCATGTGCCGAATGCGGGCCGCACACTTTGTCAATTTCGTCGATAAACACGATGCCATGATTCTCGGCCAACGCCACAGCTTGTTCGCCGACGGCCGCCCGGTCGATCAATGATTCGATTTCAACTTCCGTCAGGTGGTTCCGGGCTTCGCGAACCGTCATCACCCGCGGCTTGCTTGGCTTGGGCATGATCTTCTCGAACATGTTCTGCAGATCCACATCCATGTTCTCCATGCCCATGTTGGAGAAGATCTGCACCGGAACATGCCGCGACTCGGTGGTCAGCTCCACTTCTTTGTCTTCCAACTCACCTGCCCGCAGCCGCTCACGGAACTTCTCTCGCGTCCGCTTCCACCGCTCCGCTTCCTCGTTCTGTTCCTCGGTCTCTTCCCACCCGCCGGGTTTGGGTGGCACGAGCAGGTCGAGCAACTTTTCCTCCACGCGGTCCTTGGCTTTGCCTTCGAGTTCGATCCGCTGTTTGGCCCGCACCATCCCCGCAGCGGACTCCACCAGATCACGGATCATGCTTTCGACGTCGCGACCGTGATATCCGACTTCGGTGTACTTTGACGCTTCCACTTTGAGAAATGGCGAGCCGACCAATTGAGCCAGTCGCCGAGCAATCTCTGTCTTGCCGACTCCCGTCGGCCCAATCATCAAAATGTTCTTGGGTGTGACATCCTGCCGCAGCAGTTCCGGCAACTGTTGCCTTCGCCAGCGATTGCGCAGGGCAATGGCCACGGCCCGCTTGGCCGCGCCCTGCCCCACAATGTATTTATCCAATTCAGCGACGATTTGCCGCGGGGTGAGGTCACTACTCATCGTCATAATGGCCGTTGGATTGCTCTTGCTTCTTCAATTCCTCAAAGATCTCCGGCGGCGTCAACTGCACAATGCGGCCATCGCGCCAAATGGAAACGGAACGCCCCATGATCGCGTGCTCGCGCAAAGCATCGCGGACACCTTCCCGAATGGCGCGGGTTGCTCCATCACTCTTGGCCGTGTCAATCGCCATGTGCCAACTCCTGAAACACAGTCCACAGTCTTGGCTGCCGGACAACGAATTCACCGTCTCCAGAACCCTCGGCGACCATGTCCGGCTCGAAGCCGTCATTATTGTACAACATCCACAAATCGGATGCAGGCCGGTAATACTGCCAGCAATTCTTGACACTCCGGAGATAACGCTGTCGAATGGTATCGTCCGGGACATGATGACCGCCGCTCACGACTCGCTGACTCACTCGCTGAATTGCAAGTTCCGCGCTGGAGAGCCAAAAGTAGTAAAGCTCGATGCGATACCCCAGCGACCGGAGTTCCTTCAAGAACTTCACATAGGTTCGACCGGCTAACGTGGACTCAAAGGCGAAGCTTTCACTTGTAGATGCCAACTGTCGCAACCGGGCGATCATCACTCGCCCGGCCTCAAAAGCCACGGACTCCGGTGATAGTGCATTGAGTCCCTTTGCAATGAGGTCCGCATTGACAAACGTCTTCATTGCTAAGTGGTCTGCTAGCAACTTGCGCGACGCTGTTGTCTTCCCAGCGCCGTTAATCCCGCCAAGCACGACAACTATCGGTTGTTCCCCGCTCATACGATCTCCTCCACCTCGATGTTCCGGTTGGTGAAGACGCAGATGTCGGCGGCGATTTCCAAGGCGGCGCGGACAATTTCGGCGGATGTCATTTGCGTGTGGATGGCCAATGCCCGGGCGGCGGCCATGGCGAACGGGCCGCCGGAGCCGATGGCGGCAATGCCGTCCGTCGGTTGGATTACGTCGCCGGTGCCGCCGACCACAAGCAAGCTGTCCTTGTCGAGTGTGATGAGCATGGCTTCCAGCCGGCGCAAAGCGCGGTCAGTCCGCCATTCCTTGGCCAATTCGGTCGCTGCCCGGGGTACACTGCCCTGGTGATCTTTCAACTTGGCTTCAAAACGTTCCAGAAGCGCGAAGGCGTCGGCAGCGCTGCCGGCAAAACCCGTCAGCACCAGGCCATTGTGCAGTCGGCGAATCTTGCGAGCGTCGGACTTCATCACCGTGTTGCCGAGCGTCACTTGACCATCGCCGCCGATGGCTGCCCTACCGTTACGTCGAACGGCCAGGATGGTTGTGCTGCGAATGCGTTTCATGCGGTGCGTTCCTTCTTCGGATGCCGCTATCTTATGGATCGAGCTTTGCCGCTCAGCCGTGGCTCGGGGCCAAAATGCCGTTGTCCAATCAACACCGACTGCGAATAATGAGCGTGACCGAACCACTGGTTCCGGGAGGTGCGCTATGCGCGGTTTTCGACCCATGCTCCTGACCCTGCCCTTGCTCGCGCTGTTGTGCGCCACGGCACGCGCGGAAATCCGCGACAACGGTCGCGTCTTCTCCGCCGACACCATCAGCAAGGCCAAGGCCACCATTGCGGACATCGAAAAGCACCATCATCGCCGGGTGGTGGTGGAAACTTTTGCCGAGATTCCCAGCGACAAACTCGCCGCGTACGATCTGGCAGGCAAGGACAAAGCCGCGCGAACGAAGTTCTTTAGAGACTGGCTGCGCGAACGCGCCAAAGCCGACGGAGCGACCGGCGTTTTCATCCTGATCTGCAAGAAGCCAGGCTTCGTCGAAGTGGAAGCGGATGAAGCGACCCGAAAGCAAGGCTTCAGCGTCAATGACACCAAGGAGTTGGGCGCTCAACTGCGGGCCGACTTCGAACAGAACAAGTTCGACGAAGGCTTGCTCGGCGGTCTCGACTTCATCGACAGCACGATGAAGGCGCATCTGAATATCAAAACGCAGCCCGAAGTGGCCAAGCCCGCGGCCATACCGCAGGTGAAAACCAATCACGGCGGCGGCGGTGGAGGAATGTCTATGTGGGGTATGGTTTGCATCATCGGTGGGATCGTACTTGCCTTTTGGGTGGTGGCAGCGCTGATCCGCGCTTTCTCCAACATGAGCCGAGGCGGCGTTGGCGGCATGGGCGGCGGTCAACCCGGCGGCGGCTACATGGGCGGCCCCGGCTACGTGGGCGGCGGTGGCGGTGGTTTCATGTCCACCTTCATGGGCGGCATGTTCGGCTCAATGGCCGGCAACTGGATGTACAACAGCTTCTTCGGCGGCGGCCACTCTTCCGGCATGCATTATGACAACCCCAGCTACGGCGGCGACGCCGGCATGGGTGGCACCGGTGGCGATGGCAACTTCGATGGAAGCGCTAGCGGCGGTGGCGACTTCGGCAGCGATGACGCCGGCACCGGCGGTGGTGGCTTCTTCGGCGGTGGTAGCGACGACGCCGGCGGTGGTGGCGGCTTCTTCGGCGGCGGCGACGCCGGCGGCGATTTCGGTGGTGGTGGTGGCGACTTCGGCGGCGGTGGAGATAGCGGTGGGGATTTTTGAAAACTGAAATGTAAAGGATGAATACCTTCTTGAATTACCAAGAAGTGATTTCGTCGGCTTGCCAAGTATTGATTACGGCGAAAGTCTGCACCAACGATACAATCCTCGGATGTACGCCGGAACAACTCGCTGATGTAGAGCGCGACTTTGGTCGACCGTTGCCGGCAATCTATCGTGCGTTTCTTGAAAGAATGGGATGTGGTGCCGGCCGGTTCTATCGCGGCACACATTATTTTTATCCTGAAATACGCGGTCTAAACTCTGCGGCGGTTGACCTGCTTCGTGAATGCGGAAACAAACCGATCCTTCCGGCGAATGCTCTCGTCTTCTCAATGCATCAGGGCTACCAATTCTTGTTCATGAGCGATTTGCCGCGTGATGATCCGGCAGTCTACCATTACCATGAGGGGGGCGATGGTTTTGAGCTATGTCATCACTCATTTTCCAATTATTTATTGTCGGTCGTCTACGACAACTGGGGCACAGTGGGTTAGCGATGTCTTCAAACGAACGTAGTCTACCGCTTCGCCCGGTTCATAGACGGCACGTACCGCGGGATCGCCGCTACTTGAAGCACCCGGATGCGGGCGGCGAAGCGCTCGGCGTCGGGATATAGCTTCGGGTGATTGCAGGCCAACTCTTCAGGCGACATTCCAGCTCGCAAATCGTTGGCGAACGCTTGCATTGCGGCCGCTGAATCCCGGCCCTCGGCAATTCCCGTCCGGCAATGCTGCGTCAGAAACAACACTGCGATGGTAAACATGCTCATCGGCACAAGCGACCCGCACAGCCGGCCCCCGTGCCGCACCCACATCAAGTAACCGGCTGCCATCAAGGGTAACATTAGAATGCCATAACGCACGGCGAACCCGGCCACCGGACCAAAACCCGAGCGGCCCCAACCAATGCCGAGCGCCATCGTGATACATCCCGCGGCGACGGCGGCGAACGTCAGCAATCGTTCCCGTTCATTGGCTTGTGACCGAATCGCCATAACGATCAGCACGGCCGAAGCGGCAATAAACATGGCCGTGAGCAAGCCCGAGGCCGGCCAGGTCATTTGGCCGACCCAGCCCCAACCGAGGGAAAGCACTTCGAGCGCGATCTTCAATGAAGCCACGATGCCGGTTGAATGGGGATGGTCTTCCGGCGACGCATAGTTGCGAAAGTAGGCCGCGCAGATTATCCACGAAGCAGACACTGTGAGACCGACGTAGATTTTGGCAAAGCGGGGAGCCGAGCGGGCGAACCATAGAGAGGCGATGCCCAGCGGCGGCGCATACACCAATCCATGCGCGCCGCAAAGCGGCAGCAACACCAGCGCGATGCCCATCCACTTCAACGATGCCGGTTGCTTTCGCTCGCACCAACCCAATGCCGATAGTAGCCAAACGCATGCGAGCGCCACCGACATGGCGAAGCTGACTTGAAAGCCAATGAGATAGTTCTCGAATTGACCCCAGTTCAGAAAGGCGATGGGAAAAAACGCATCGGCATATTCAGTGGTGCCGCGCAAGCGGCGGGCCGCAATGACAAAGGCAAGCGAGAGTGCGGCAAGTATGCCCACGGTGGCCAAGCCGCCAATGCGTGCGTCGAAGCCGGAGAGATTGAGCAACCAGGTGTAGACAAGTTTCGGCAGTGGCAACCGATGCTCGTTGTGCTGCGTCCACAACCACTTCAGGTACGGTTCCTGATAGGTGATGCCGGTAAGCAAGTCCCATTCATCGCCAAACGGGTCAGCCGCCGCAAACCGCGCAACGAAATACACGGCAGCCGCGACCATACCGACCCAAGTCGCTCCAACAAACAGACCCGGAGCCGAGATGCGCATGCCCCAATGGGTAACATGCCAGGCCGGAATTGGTCAAGCGGAAACAAGCGGGCTGAAAGAGCCGCGCACGAAGTAAGCGGAGCCCACGGAATCTTAGCTTACTTCGTGCGCGGCTCTTTTTCATGTCGAGCAAGCCGACATCGCTCCTTTGCAACTGGTATCATCTCATTCGGAGAACTAACCCATGAACCTACCACCACCGCCCGGTGAACGCTTTGATGACCCGCCAAAATCGCGGACTCTGTTCTACCTCCTCATCGCCGGCGGCACCCTGCTGGGCTTCTGCTGCATCGGCGGTGCCATATTGGGGTTGTTCTTCCCGGCGATTGGCAAAGTCCGCGAGGCGGCAAATCGCGCGAAGAGTCAAAACAACTTAAGACAAATTGGCATGGGAATACAGAGCTATCACGACGCAGACAAAGATCAGTTTCCATACATCTGCGATTTTGGACCCGCATCATTACCCGGCGGAGGGATGTACTCCCTTCATGGGCGTATTTTGATTTATGTCGAAGGCGGAGATCCGCAGCCTTTTTATACCGCAGAACTGTATTGTGGCTCACCCCAGCGAATGGCGGCGCAAACAATTCGTGCCTATCTCAGTCCGTTTGAGTCTGGAGCTGATGAAAACGCATCTTTACATAGTTTCACAGTCGAAGCCCCCGCCGCTGTACCTCCCCACGATAAGCGATTTACCGGTTGGTATTCGACAACCAACTACGTCGCCAATGGCATGGTCTTCTCCCCGCAACCGGACGGAAAGCGACCCAGCTTGAAAACCGTCATCGACGGCACTTCGCAGACAATGATGCTGGCCGAGCGGCTGCAAGTTTGCAAAAGTGCCACCGGCGACGTGCCAACCCTATGGGGCCTTGGCGCCTACTCGGCCGCGACCGCGTCATTTGCGCTGCCGGTGCCGCAGGGTGAATATCCCAAGACGACGAATGCCAATTTGGAACTGAAACAATTTATTCCAGGCCAAGGCGGCACAATGCCACCTGGTTTCCAACTCGCCCCCGCACCCGGCCAATGCGATCCGCGCATCATGCAGACACTGCACAGCGGCGGCATGATCGTCGCCATGTTCGATGGCTCCTGCCGCACCATCGCCCCCAGCATCACCCCCGCCACTTTCTGGGCGGGTGTGACACCATGGGGGGATGAAACCGTGGGTGATGATTGGTAAGCCGACTTCCGCCGGAATGAACCCGGCGGCTCGTGTGTTAGTCACAATCGCGAAGCGATTGACGAGCCGCCGGGTTTATCCCGGCGGGAGTCTGACATGAGTTTGTGGCCAATGGTATGATGACAATGATGCGTCGGCAGTATGATCGCGAGGAAAGAACGTGCCTACGACCCCCGATAACTCGGTCGGCATCAAGCTGTTCAACGGTCGGACCTTGGTATTCTTCGTCGGCGGCGTCGCCACCGCGATGGTGGTCGGTTTGCTGATTGTGGGTGTCAACAAAATCCGCGTTGCATCAATGGTAGCCACATCGAAGGAACAGCTCCGCAAGTTCGCATACGCAATTCACAGTTACCATGATGCGAACAACGGGCAATTCCCGTGTTTGTGTGACTTTGGACCGGGGTCAGAGAGTGGCAATGGGATAGTGTCATTGCATTTTCTGACCACGAATTACTTAGAAAGTTCCAGCGTTCCCCTTCTTCTGAATAACGCGAAACCTGAAACTTACTACCGAAGCCCCTTTGGAATCGCGGGCAATGATATCGTGTCGGGCTTCGCAAGTTATTCCCCTTCCTATTACACGAGTCCATTTGAGCTACGCCATGACTCCGATGCTCCTATTTACACTGTCGAGGTCGCATCGCCGGGTGCGGTCGATCCGTTTCAACCGAGGTTCACCGGTTGGTATGCAACAACAAACTATGTCGCAAATGGAATGGTCTTTTCGCCCCAGCCGGATGGAGTGGTACCAAGTCTGAAAACACTAAATGATGGTACAACCCACACCATCATGCTGGCCGAGCGTCATCAGGTTTGCAAATCGGCCAATGGTGAGGTGCCGACGCTTTGGGGGCTTGGCGCCTATTCGGCTTCTACGGCTTCGTTTGCGTTGTCCGCACCGGCCGGCGACTATCCGAAA
>JANNLP010000230.1:0-5596 GCA_031396905.1 Gemmataceae bacterium | reverse complement strand
TTTCGGTCGCCGGAGGATGTATGTCCGTCTATGCCGAGTTGCATTGCAAGACGAATTACTCGTTTCTGGAAGGCGCCTCTCATGCCGATGAGTTGGTCGTCACGGCGAAGGAACGCGGGTACGCCGCGATTGCCGTGACCGACCGCGATAGTCTTGCGGGTGTGGTGCGTGCCCACGTGGCCGCCAAGGAACATGGATTGAAGCTGATCGTCGGCGCGGAAATGCATCCGCGCGATGCCTTGCCCGTGGTGTTATGGGCCACGAATCGACAAGCGTATGGCCGCCTTTGCCGGCTCATCACCTTGGGCCGACGCCGGGCGGAAAAGGGCCATTGTGACCTGACCTTTGATGATATTGCCGCCCATGCCGTAGGGTTATTGGCTGGTGTGTTGCCGCCCGACGACATGCCCGCCGACATCGCGCCGATCACGCGCTACCGGGACGTGTTCGGCGATCGCGTCTATCTGCTCGCCGAGTTGTTCCGTGGTCCGGATGACGCCCGCCGATTGCGGCAACTGCAAGACTTGTCACTTTGCTGCCTAATGCCATTGGTCGCAGCCAACGATGTGCGCTATCACACGCCGCCCCGCTTGCCATTACACGATGTGCTGACGGCGATTCGCAACGGCACGACAGTCGCCACGGCCGGCGATGCGCTGTTTCCAAATGCCCAGCGGCATTTGCGACGTATCGACGAAATCACCGCCGCGTTTGCCGGCGATCGCGCGGCCGTGCACCGCACGCTCGAAGTCGCCGAGCGCTGCACATTTAACCTGGATGAGTTGCGCTACGAATACCCGGAGGAACTCGCCCCGGCCGGCACGACCCCGACCGAGTACCTTGCCAAGCTCACGTGGTGCGGGGCGGCTAAGCGATACCCCACTGGCATTCCCGACAAGGTCAGGCATTTGATCGAGCGAGAGTTAGAGCTGATTCAAGATCTCCGTTTTGAAGCGTATTTTCTCACGGTCCATGACCTCGTAGCATTCGCCCGGTCGCGCGATATTCTCTGTCAGGGCCGCGGCTCGGCGGCGAACTCGGCCGTTTGTTTCTGCCTCGGCGTCACTTCCGTTGATCCTGAGCACATTGATTTACTCTTTGAGCGCTTCGTCAGCAAAGAACGCGATGAAGCTCCGGATATTGATGTGGACTTTGAGCATGAACGCCGGGAGGAAGTATTGCAATATCTCTACACGAAGTACGGTCGCGAGCGGGCGGGACTGGCGGCGACGGTCATTACTTATCGTCCGCGTAGTGCCGTCCGTGATGTCGGAAAAGCCCTGGGATTGTCACTGGATCGTATCGATGCTTTAGCAAAACAGACCGATGGTCATTGCGGCGGCGAACAACTCAATTTGCGCTGTCTACAGGTCGGCATTGATCCAACCTCGCCGCTCGGTGCCAAGCTCGTGCATCTTGTCAATGAGATTGAGGGATTTCCCCGGCATTTGTCGCAACACGTCGGCGGCATGGTGATGACTCGTGGGCCGCTGTGCGAATTGGTCCCTATTGAAAACGCCGCCATGCCCGACCGCACCGTGGTGCAATGGGACAAAAACGACCTCGATGCGCTGGGCATTCTGAAAGTGGATGTACTGGCTTTGGGCATGTTGTCGGCTATTCGCAAGTGTTTCACGTTGGTGGAACAACACCATGGCCAATCTTTCAATCTCGCCACCGTGCCGCAAGACGATCCACAGGTTTACAACATGATTTGTGCGGCCGACACCATCGGCGTGTTTCAGATTGAGAGCCGCGGCCAGATGTCGATGTTGCCGCGATTGAAACCGAAAAACTACTACGACCTGGTGATCGAAGTCGCCATCATGCGGCCCGGACCGATTCAGGGCGAAATGGTCCATCCATATTTGCGCCGCCGCAAAGGCGAGGAAACGGTCACTTATCCCAACGACGCGATCCGGGCCGTGTTGGAGAAAACACTAGGTGTGCCACTCTTTCAAGAGCAGGCCATGCAATTGGCGGTGGTCGCCGCCGGATTCACGCCGGGCGAAGCCGATCAATTGCGGCGAGCAATGGGCGCCTGGCGGCGCACCGGCGAGATGGAAAAGTTCCGCGACAAATTGTTGAATGGCATGCGTGAACGTAGATTGAGCGATCAATTTGCCGAGCAGGTGTTCAACATGATCCGCGGCTTCGGCGAATATGGTTTTCCGGAGAGCCATGCCGCGTCGTTTGCTTTGCTCGTCTATGTGTCCGCATGGCTAAAGCACTACTATCCCGCCGCGTTCGCCGCTGCACTCATCAACAGTCAGCCGATGGGTTTCTATGCCCCGGCACAACTCATTCAATGCGCGAGCCGTCACGGCGTGCCAGTACGGCCGATCGATGTGAATGCAAGCGAATGGGACTGCACGCTGGAGAACAAGTCAAGCTCGCCATTTCTTAGGCTGGGTTTCCGACTGATCACTGGCCTGCGACAAACAACCGTCGATACCATTGTTGCCGCCCGCGCGCCTGGCCGATTCCACTCGATGGATGATTTCATCAAGCGCACGCGGCTGGGACGCGCGGCGTTGGAGACACTATCCGATGCCGACACATTCGGCTCGGTGACCCTGGATCGCCGCAGTGCGCTATGGCATTCGCTGGCACAGGCGAAAGTGCCATCGGCCAAGTCGCTGTTCGCGGCGGTGGAAACCGAGACCGTGGCCGAGGCATTGCCGACATTGTCGCCGTTTGAACAGATCATTGCCGACTATCGGACCGTTGGTTTGTCATTGAAGGGCCATCCGATGAAGTTCTTTCGCCAGCGGTTGAATCAGTTACGAGCGACGCCTGCTGATCGATTGTCAGAGTTGCACCACGGCAGTCGTGTGACCGTGGCCGGCCTCATTCTCCTGCGGCAGCGGCCATCGACCGCAAAAGGCATCACGTTTTGCACGATGGAAGACGAGACCGGCATCGCCAACCTGATCGTGCATCCCCGCACCTGGGAGCAGTATTACACAGTCGCCCGCCGCAGCCAGGCGTGGTGCGTCGAGGGCAAGTTGGAACACAAAGACGGCGTGATCCACGTTGTCGCCCGCCGGATTGAAGACTTGGGTGGCAAGCTCGGTGACATACGAATGCGCTCCCGCGACTTTCGCTAATGCGAGGCGACTATGGAGCGAACACGATCACTTCAATCCGCGCGGCTGGCAGCGGTTCGGTTTCTGCCGCAGGAGAAAGGCGAGTACCAAAACCTACGGCGGTCACCTTTCGGCGCGACCACCAGCCGAGTTTGTGTGCGCTGGCCTGGTCTTGCAGATATTGCGACGCGACCTCGCTTTGCCGCACCGTCAACGTGTGAGCTACCTGCAAGTTTGGCTCGGCCTTGGGATCGGCAAATGCAGCGACCACCACATCCGAACCCTTATAGCGCACGCTAGTCAACCACTCGGACAAAGCGGCAAGTTTCGCTTTGCCATCTTCAGTCAGCACGGCCCGGCGCGGTTCAAACAGTTCATCGGAGGCGAACACATGGCGATACTTCTCACCAGTATGCCGCACCAACAACGATGTGGAATCTTCGACATAGCCGCGGATGATTGGCATCTTTTTGATGGCATCGGCATTCTGTTGAATCACATCCACGGCATCCTGGCTCTTCTGCATCATTTGCCGGGTTTGCTCCAGCGTGCCGGTCAGTTCCTTGTAAGCCGTGTCGTCGCGGAACAACTTGCCGAGCGAACCTTGGCCGTTCTTTACGTCGTTCACCAATGCCGTGGCCTGATCGATGACATCGTTCATATCGCGCGGCGGTTTCGACGCGATCACCGCACCGTCGGCAAGTGGGCCGCGCTCCGGTGTGCCCGGATCAAGCTCGATCACTTTGCCGCCGACCATGCCTTCGGAACGGATCTGCGCGATCGCATCGGCGTACAACATGCGGGCGCATTTTGGATCAAGATCGATGCGCAACAATAGCGGCGCATCGGCTCGGCCCGATGATGGCAAATCGACTGCGGCAACCGCGCCGGCTTCGAGGCCGCGGACACGTACGGCTGTACCAACGCCGACGCCTTGCACTTTGTCGAACCCGACGTGAATGGTAAATGTGCCGGACCAAAGCCGCTGGCGGTCGCCGACGGCGAACAAACCGTAGCCCGCACCGACCACGCCGGTCAGCACCAGCAACCCGGCCACCGCGGCTTGGAAACGGGACAGCGTTCGCGTCATGCCGAGGCTCCGGTCAGTGATCGTCGAGTACATTATACCGCTGCGGCTACGGTTGCCGAAAGGCGATGTTAAAGGGTGTACAGGTAAGGCGTTAAGATTGATGGCCGGTAGCCCTTGCATTCCGGCCGCGAAGGTCGAACAATGGAGTATTGACCAGCGCGGCGATGATCGGTCCGCCGAGTCAGCCGGGGCCACGCGGATGCCGTGCCTCCGGCGTTGATTCCGCCCGCCCCTTGCAGGACACCATCGATGCACCCTTATAGCTCGTTGTGCGATGACTTTGGCGTTTATGTATATCTCAATACGAAGATGGAGCTTCCCACCAACCGCGAAACGGTGCTGCATTTCTTTGAAGCGCTTCAGAAGTTCTTCCCGAAGATGACGGATTTTGAACGGCGGGACTCCGGCGAATACGTGTTGGAAGAAGACCGCGAGACGGGCAGCTATCGCTGGGCGTCGATGGAGTCCAAGCGGCTCAGCACTGGCTTTGTCAACCCGCCGAGTTTGGACGATGCCGACGCGCAGCATCAGCGCGTCCTTGAAGTCGCGCCGTATCATCTTGGCTTCAACGGCATTGATGTCGAAGCGCAGGACGTGCTGTTCGTTTTCGATCTGCCCTATTCGGGTAATCACGACGAAGTGGTGGCCGAGGCCCTGACGGCTAGCTCGCCACTTGATGGCTTGATTCAACTCCCCGGCAGCCGGGTCATCAACTTTGAGCCGACGATCATGCTCGCGCTGGATGAACAGTGCCGTCTGCAAGCTCGCCTTTCGATTGAGACCCGGACTAACGCTTACCAGATTCGCACCGGCCAGTTTCCCGAAGTGCCGATCAGCGTCTACTTCACCGTCAGGCAGTATTGGGGCCGCTCGCCGTTTAAGACGTTCAGCGAGTCGTACGAAAACCAGCGGCGCATCTGCCAGGAACTGGTCGAGAGCCACATTATCCCGTCGGTGGTCCGCCCGCTGCAGCAGACGATCGCGGCGAAACAGTAACCGTCGATTGGATCGCGCCCTGTGCTGCCTGATCAACTTCATCACATTGCCCCCCGTGAGGCGGCGACCATTGGTCGCGGCATTTGTTTTCATTGGTCCGTCGCCGGCAATGCACCCGATGAACCCATTGCCGTTGTTAACCGCCTGTCGATCAGCGGAGATACGTCCCTCGACGCTCCATGCTGCGACTTGTTGACATGTGCGCGCAATGTCACACTGGCGCGCAAGAACGGTGATGCGGGCGGGGCAATTAGGTCATGTTCCGGATCCATCCGCTTGAGGTCTCCCCTCTCTCAACCGAGGGGCGCTATGCCGGGTCCATCCGCGGAAGCCCCTCTCTCACTCGAGGGGATTGTTCGAGATCCTTCCCATCTAGCCCTCCATCTCACTCGGAGGGATTATTGGCAGACCAGAACAAACG
>JANNLP010000229.1:0-1956 GCA_031396905.1 Gemmataceae bacterium | reverse complement strand
CAGTCGTCTTTCGACTTCTGCGGTTGTTCTTGCAGCCAATTGGCCAATTGACTGTTAACATCATGTTTTTTCTGGGCGGGTGGGGAGGTCATGGCAGCGGCGGCGATCAGGTTATTGTCCAAACTGTAAAACTCGGCCAGGGCGTTTTGTGCATCCGTCAGCGCGTCCAACCCGGCCGGTACGGGCGCCTCGGTTGTTGTTTCGGGAGCGTGTTCGCCATCGAGGGACATAGCCAGATGTGCCAGGTAGAGTGGCCGCAAGTCGCCGTCGAGGATTTCCCGGCGGAGTGGCACCAGGCCATCAATGAGTTCGTCTGTGTCGTACAGATCATTTAGATCGCCGGGTTCGTGAAATGGTTCCACCCGGAGAATGGCACCCAGACCTTTCTTGTCCTTAATAAGCGTCAATGTGTTTTTGCTGAAATACGGCTTGGCGGCGCCGGCATCCGGCAGGCCCTCCGGCAGACGAATCATCAACCGGCGAATGCCAAAGTTGGCGTAGTGCAGGTGTATGTCGTAGCCGCGGCGCAACATCTCCTCGGCATTGCCGTGAAAGTCGCCGTAGTGGTATTCATTGTCAAATGACCAGGCCGTGATCTCCGCCCGCGATGATTGCGACTTCATGTACTCGAGGTTTTTGGCACTGACCGGCCGTTCGGTGGCCCGAAAGCCGACGTATTGATGTTCGCTCATGAAGATGGCTCGATGGTTGCGGCTATCTTATGGCTCGTGCTGTGGCTGTGGTGCCGGCGAGCGTCGATGCGTAAGCTCGACGTGGTGTCGGCGTCAACTTGCGATCCCACTTCGCGTTGGGCTTACGCTCCGACGCCCGCAAAGAAATCACTTCTACCATGCTTGTCTTTATCTAAGCTATAGTGTACACTTGTATCGTTGCGGCAGAAATGCCGTGACAAATACGACAAGCGGCTTCGCCTGCTAGCGGCGTTGCCTGCTAGTCGGTCGCGCCAAGCTGGGTCAGGCTTTGCGCGATGGTGACGACGACGACTTGCTAAAGGCTTTGTTGGTGGCAACACCGGCAATTGGGCAAGCCGCCCCTGCGCCCACCGAACGCCCGGTGTGTCGTCATGCAGGTGGCCGAGGTTTGTGAAGACGATGCAGCGGGACATTACCGGAATGCTGACAGCCTTGTCGCACACCATCCTCCTCATCACCATCCACCTCCTCCTTATGCGACACTCAGGTACGGCCGGCATGCAAGTGTTGGCCCGACCTGTAAAACCGAAGCTGCTCTCGGTTTGAGCAGCTTGAGGAAAACCGAGCACGCTCCAAGTGTGAAGAGCGGTCGGGACGGACCAACAACAACGATCCCCGAGCACGCCTCATTGTGAAGGGCGGTCGGGCCCACGGCAACAACATCAGTGCCCGTTCGCATCGTCTTCGTGCGTGACTGTGTGAGGGTGCGCGCATGCCTTGACATTCCAGACGTAGGCCGTCGGAGGACGTATGCCCGTTGTGGAGAATGTGTGACGTTCGGCGCAGTTTCGGTCGCCGGAGGACGTATGTCCGTATATGCCGAGTTGCATTGCAAGACGAATTACTCGTTTCTCGAAGGCGCCTCTCATGCCGATGAGTTGGTCGCCACGGCGAAGGAACGCGGGTATGCCGCGATTGCCGTAACCGACCGCGATAGTCTTGCAGGTGTGGTGCGTGCCCATGTGGCGGCCAAGGAACATGGATTGAAGCTGATTGTCGGCGCGGAGATGCATCCGCGTGATGCCTTGCCCGTGGTGTTGTGGGCGACGGATCGACAAGCGTACGGTCGCCTTTGCCGGCTCATTACATTGGGTCGTCGTCGCGCGGAAAAAGGTGAGTGCGAAACTACCGTCCAAGATATTGCCGCCCATGCCGAAGGACTAATCGCAGGTGTGGTGCCCGATTCCGGTCCCCTCCCTCCTAGTGGGGGAGGGCCGGGGTGGGGGGTCGAATCTCACCCCCC
>JANNLP010000190.1:0-2493 GCA_031396905.1 Gemmataceae bacterium | reverse complement strand
GGCCTGCGCGCCGCCGACGTTGCTGGGGTTAGAGGTATTTCGTCCGCACTCTAAGATCGAGTCCAGGTATGATGGAGGTGGGGCGATTTCACGTGGGAGAACCCATGCCGCATGTCACGTTTGTACCGTTCACTGGGTTCCGAGTTCGCGAAGAAGAGATGCTTGAGTTGGGTATGACGCTGCCGGGCTTGCGACATCGAGCCTCAGCAGTGGCACAGTTGCCCGCACTTGGCTTGCTGACATTGGCCGGCATGACGCCCGATCATTGGTCGTGCTCTTACGTTGATGCCGAACGAGCGGATGATTTGCTGGTGGAGCGAATCGCCGCTGAGCGTCCGACGCTTGTCGCTGTCTCAGCGCTGACAGCTTCGATTAGCGAAGCATACCGCTTCAGCGCATTGTTGCGGGCACGGGGGATTCGCGTGGTAATGGGCGGCCTCCATGTCACGACTTGTCCGACCGAGGCCGTTCAATATTCAGATGCTATCGTGGTCGGTGAAGGCGAGCCTGTTTGGCAGCAAGTTCTCAATGACGCTGAATCCGATAGCCTGCGGCCTCGCTACCATGCTTCATCGCCGTTCAACTTATCCGAAAGCCCTGTTCCACGTTTTGACTTGCTCGGTCACAGACGCCGCCCGCGTTTGACTCTTCAAACAGAGCGCGGTTGCCCATTAGCCTGTGAATTCTGTGGTGCCAGCCGACTGCTCGGACCTTTCCGCGCTAAACCGCTTGGTAATATTCGAAATGAACTGAACGCTGCGGTTGAATTTGCAGGCGATCCGGTATTGGAGTTGGCCGACGACAACACTTTTGTCAACGACCGCGACCCCGAACCGCTCCTTGATGCCCTTGCATCATCCGGGGCACGCTACTTTACGGAGGTCGATTGGCGGATTGGCGAGCGGCCAGCTTTGCTGCGGGGGTTAGCTGCGTCAGGTTGCGTTCAAGTGCTCGTCGGCATCGAGTCACTTGTATTCCGATATCCCGGCATGGGGCCAAAATGTGCTGAGTTGAAGCGAATGATGGATTCGGTCATTGCCATTCAAGAGGCTGGCGTGGCTGTTATTGGCTGCTTTATTGTCGGTTGCGAAGGCGAGACATCGCAATCGCTAAATCGCCTGACGGACTATATCCTCGAATGCCCTTTGGCTGACGTGCAATTGACGTTACAAACGCCGTTTCCGGGGACTGCACTATATGAGCGAATGCGTCGGCAGGCCCGACTGCTGGCAGATCGTGATTGGTCGCACTACACCTTGTTCGATGTGACATACGAGCCGCGTTCCATGAGCGTCTCTGAGCTGGAATCGGCATTTCGAAGTTCGGTTCGCGCTGTGTTTTCTGAATCGGCCTCAAACCGGCGGTCGGCCATACGTCGCAATGTTTGGCGCAACAATCCGAGGATGAATTCATGACGATCGGGACAGTGTTGCGTTACTTAATCGGCAATCGAACGGCGATCATGGACATTGCCAATTGTCCCTCGGCGCTGGGCGTGGGTTTGTTGTTAGTTCTATCGGCCGGTTTTGCCAGAGAATACGATGGTGAGGACTTGCGTGCCGAACCCTGGCACTTACTTATTCCGGTTGCTGCCTCGTTGGTGACTTCATTCATCTTGTTTCTTTTGACATTCATGAAAGTCCTCGCACAAGATTCGCCGCCGCCGCGTTTCTTCAAAGCCTATGGTGCCTTTCTCGCGCTTTATTGGATGACGGCTCCGCTGGCGTGGTTGTATGCCATACCGTACGAACGATTCCTCCCCGATCCGCAGGCTGTCAAAGCGAACCTATGGACGCTGGCCTTGGTCGCGGCATGGCGTGTCGTCTTGATGATTCGAGTGGTGTCGGTCCTCATGGTTACAGAATTCTCGAAGCCGTCATCCTGGTGTTGCTGTTCGCTGATGGCGTTGCACTAACGGCCTTGGCGTTTGTGCCGTTGCCGGTTGTATCGTTCATGGGCGGAGTCCGGCTCTCGGAAAGCGACCAGGTGATTCGCAACGTGACGTGCTTCATTCAATGCTGGGGCGGATTATTACTGCCTGTTTGTATTGTTTTCTCCTTGATCACTTTTGTTACAGCGAAGCCATCATGGCAACTGACTTCGGCCGGCGTTCGATCCAGATCTCAGGCAAGTCGTTCGGTTTGGATCACGAGTCTCGTTTCGCTACTCGTATGGGCAGCAGTAATGCCATTCACACAACCTGAACAGCGACTGCGCCGGACCGTCGAACAAACTCTGCGGGCGGGCCAATTACAAGAAGGATTGGACCTAATGCTCTCCCACGACCGCAATGATTTTCCACCCAATTGGGACCCGCCCCCGCGAATCGGTTATGCCGACCAACGGCCGCCGTTATTGGATATCGCGGAGTTGATCGACGAGAAATCTGAGAGTTGGGTGCGCGGCGTCTACGCCGAGAAATTGCGACTCACATTTGGCAGGGGCTACTACACCCCCGGCGAGGGTGGCCTTGGAACGGTTCGGCTAGTTCGA
>JANNLP010000146.1:0-6120 GCA_031396905.1 Gemmataceae bacterium | reverse complement strand
CATCATCGATCATGGCAAGGTGATGGCGCTGGGCACACCGCGCGAACTCATTGCCAGTTTGGGCGGCGAACATGTGATCGAGTTCAGCGTGGCCGAGGGCAACGGCCAACCGCCTTTTGATCCGACCTCACTCGGCGATCTTCCCGCCGTGCAATCCGTGCGGCACGAACCGGATCGCATCAGCCTTTCGGTTGCGGAGCCGCATGTGGCAGTGCCGGCACTACTTGAGCGGCTGGGTGCGGTGGGGCAAAACCTGGCCAGCTTGACGACGCGGCACGCGAGTCTGGAGGACGTGTTTGTGACTTTGACCGGCCGACATTTGCGCGATGAGGAAGCCGCGAAGCCATGAATGAACCGCGCTCATCACCGTCGCAGTCGCGTAACCGGTCGCCGCTTTGGCAACTCGTACTGGCCCGACTGCGCGAGTTTTATCGAGAGCCGGAAGCGGTCTTCTGGGTATACGGCTTTCCTATCCTCATTGTCGCGGCGCTTGGTATCGCTTTTCGCAATAAGCAGGTCGAGCATGTCAACGTCGATGTGCGGGCAGGTGCGTCGGCCGAGACCGTGAAGAAGGTTCTCGAAAAGGATGAACGATACGTCGTAGAAATCAACGATGCTGCTACTGCCCAAACGCGGTTGCGGACCGGCAAGATCGACTTGATTGTCGTTCCGCCCAACAATGCCGATGATGGATACCAATACGTCTACGATCCCGCGCGGCCTGAGTGTGTCCTGGCCGAGCAGATGGTCAACAATGTCCTCCAGCGAGATGCGGGGCGCGAAGACAAGTTGCGCATCAAAGCGCCGGAGTTGCTTGAAGAGCCGGGCGCGCGGTACATCGATTTTCTCGTGCCGGGCCTGCTGGGCATGAGCTTGATGGGCGGCGGCCTTTACGGCGTCGGCTTCGTCATCACGGACATGCGCATCCGCAAGCTGCTGAAGCGGTTCATCGCCACGCCGATGAAGAAGAGCCACTTCCTGGCCGGGATCATGATCAGCCGGCTGGTCTTCATGGTGCCGGAAGTGCTGATCCTGCTCCTGTTTGGCCGGTACGTCTTCGGCGTCGTCATCCAGGGCAACGTGCTGGTTGTGGTGTTCCTGATTCTCCTCGGCGCGTTCACGTTTTCCGGGTTGGGTCTGCTTGTCGCCAGTCGGGCCAAGACATTGGAAACTGTTTCCGGACTTATGAACCTGGTGATGCTGCCGATGTGGGTGTTGTCCGGGATTTTCTTTTCGTCGCAGCGCTTTCCCGAAGCGGCCCAACCCATCATTAAGTTGATCCCACTGACGCCGCTGAACGATGCGTTGCGCGCTGTGATGCTGGAAGGCGCGACCCTTGGTTCGCAACTCACCCCCATCGGGATCCTCGCCGGCTGGGGCGTGCTGACCTTTGCGCTGGCACTGAAGTGGTTTCGATGGAAGTAGGCGATGCGGGGACGGCGTGAGGGGTGACGATGAGCGAAAGCGATAAGGCGGAAACGGCATCTGGGTCCACCGATGATTGTTCGGTCACGATGGCTCGAGTCAACGTCCTTATGTTGGCGTTTGCCGTCCCGCTGGTTGCGATCTTCGCATTCGTCTTTGCTTCTTGCTGGGGATGGGTCAGCCTGCGCGAAGGGATCGATCGCTTTCTCACACTGTGGATCTTTTTGCCGATTGCGGTCGTCGGCGTTGTGGTGCACGAACTGATTCACGCGGCCTCTTGGGCCGCCTTCTCGCGACGCCCGCTGTCCTCGATGCGGGTCGGATTTAATCGCCGATCGTTCACCCCATTCGCGCATGCCAAGGAACCGATGCCGGCCAATGCCTATCGCTACGGGACATTGATGCCATGCCTTGTGCTGGGTGTGCTCCCCTCAGCAGTCGCAATTGCATGGGGGCACGGGCCACTTATGGCGTTTGGCCTGTTCTTCACCTTCGTCGCGGGCGGCGATCTTGTTGTGTTGTGGCTGATCCGCAAGGTTCCGGCGGGGAAGTTGGTTCAAGACCATCCCGAACGGGCGGGCTGCCTTGTCATGGACGCGTCTACTCAGCCGGCGAAGATCATGCGGTGAGGCGGAAACTCGATCGAGGCAGAGAACTACTCTGCCCTTCAGATGAAAGTGGATCCGGCGAATTTGCTATCACTAGGTCTCCGAAGATGACCATTCGCATTGTTCGACTTGGCAGCGATCGATTTCCTGATGAAGGCCTGCGTGTTGGCACGGTGAGGCGTCCGCCCCGCGGCGTGGCCAAGAGCCAGCACGCCTCGAAAAAGTTTTACGACGTGTGGTTGCCAACGCTGGCACCGAGTGCTGAAACAGTGAAACTCGCGCAAAATGCGGCGGATGCATTTGCATGGATTCGCTTCATCAAGAAGTACCGCGCGGAAATGTCAACCCCTGACAATAAGGCAACGCTCACTTTTCTCGCCGCCCTGTCGCATCAGACAAACTTCTCCGTCGGCTGTTATTGCGCGGACGAGTCGCGTTGCCATCGGTCGGTGTTGCGTGACTTGTTTTTGGAGCATGGTGGGAAACTCATCTGAAAAGATTTGCCGCGACGCCAGCCGATGACCTGCGCATAGAATCAATTGAGCAAGCAGAGCGCGAGTCAAATACTTGTATCACCAGAGTCCAATTTTCCCGAGGAACTAGCGATGAAGATGATTGCAATGTCGGCCTTGGCTATTTGGTTGGTAATGGCAGCACCGAACGCGAATTCCAAACAGGACGCGGCCAAGGACAAGGCACCAGTTGCCTCGGAAAAGAAAGTCTCACCGAGAGACATTCTCAAATCATTTGTCGGTTCATGGGAGGGCACGTGCCAGACGTGGTTTGAGCCTGGTAAACTCGCCGACGAATCGATGGTCAAAGGCAAGATCAGCCCGCTGCTTAACGGACGGTTTTTCCGTCACGAGTACGAGGGCAAGATGAAAGGCAAGCCACGCCACGGCGAGGAGACCTTTGCATTCAATCCCATGATGAAGCGGTTCCAGGTTTCGTGGGTCGATGAATTTCACACGAACAATTCAATCATGCTTGCCGAAGGTGATGCGAGTGATCGGGGATTCACGGTCAGTGTGAAATATGCGATGGTTCCGAACACTCCCCAGTGGACTTGGAAGACCATCTATGAGGTCATTGATGCCGATCACCTCACGATCACGGCTTACAACATCACACACGACGGCAGGGAAGGGAAAGCCGTGGAAACCAAGTATACGCGCGTGAAGCCATGATGGAGTTAACCTCGCCCCAAGACAAACGGCTTGGCGAGGATCACGCCGGCGACGAAGCCGCCGATGTGGGCGGCGTAGGCCACGCCGGTTTCGGCTGAGCCACCGCCGAGCAGGCCCAGGCCGGCGACGAGTTGAAATAAGAACCAAAGACCCACCGCCATATATCCGGGTACGTCAGCGACCACCCGCATCATCAACACACGGACCCGGCGGCTCGGGAAAAACGCAAGATATGCACCCATGACACCGGATATCGCGCCCGATGCGCCCAGGCTGGGGATCATGCTGCCCGGTCCGTGCAGGTTCATAGCGACATGACTCAGCGACGCGACTAATCCTGTTACCAGATAGAAAATCAAATATCGGACATGACCCATCTTGTCTTCAACGTTGTCGCCGAAGATCCACAGAAACCACATGTTGCCCAACAAGTGTGCAATGCCGCCGTGCATGAACATGGAGGTCAGTAGCGTCAGGTAGACCGACAACGGCGTGGGCTGAAGGCCGGGTGCGGTGTAATGAGTGCCGGTCCGCCGATCCACAATCTCACGATCTTCAGTGACGATGTCTTTGCCGGTCCGGATTTCCGCGGGAACAGTTGCATGGGCATAGGTAAACTTGTCGTTCGAGCCCGCGCCCTGGAACAACACGAAGACAATCACGTTGATGACCATCAGAACGTAGTTGACCACAGGCACGGTGCGAATGTCGGAGTTGTCGTCGCTAATCGGAAATACCATGGGAGTGATTCCCTAAGCCATGCGTTGTTAAGCGGCGGCCAGCGTCAACATGGCAATTTCCGGCCGTGAGCGGAAGCGAAAGGGTATTCCAACGACGCCGAGACCGCGCGACACATAGACTTGGGCGACGGGACCTTGGATCAGTCCCTTGAGGTACTTCGCGCCGTAGCGCGATGGCACATGCGGGCGCATGAATGGCAACAGGATTTGGCCGCCGTGCGTGTGGCCGGCCAGCACCAAACCGACGCGCGGGTCACTCAGGTGCTCCACGTAATCCGGGTTGTGGCATAGCAGCACGGAGGCATCGTCCTTTTTGCAGTCATCGAGGGCCGCATTAACATCGGGTTGGCCGCACCAGAGATCATCCACGCCGCCGATGCGCAGGCGAGCGCCGCCGATGGTGACCCAGACGCCGCGATTGGTTAACTCTGTGATGCTGGACGTGGACATGGCAGCGTGATAGTAGTCAATGTTGTCCCAATAATCATGGTTGCCGGGCACGCAGAACACCCCGAGCGGTGCCGTCAGTCGATTCAATTCGGCGAAGCATGCCGCAAACAAGTCCTGGCCTTCCGCCTCATAAGTATAGTCGCCGACGAGTGCAATCAGGTCGGGCTGGAGTGCGTTGGCGGCATCCACGATCTTGCGGACGAAGTCGATACTGTTGAAGCGGCCGTAATGAATGTCGGCCAGCACGGCGATGGTCTTGCCGTCGAACGGTGCGGGCAAATTGGCTACCGGGATGACTGATCGGGTCACTTGCACCCACGACGCCTCGAACCAGCTGTAACCAAAGCTGCCGACGACACCTGCCCCGGTGAGACCCACGAGGCGCTTGACGAACTTTCGGCGGTTGAATCGAGGCGGTGCGGCTGGTGTCATATGGCGGCATGATAACCGATCCGTGCTGCGGTGAAAGGGCGAAGTCCCGCTGGGCGTGCCGAGCACCGTGTGGTAAAATCTGATCGGAGGAAATTGCCATGCCACAAATGACGTTGAACTTGACCGATGACCTGAATGAGTATCTGACGGAGCGAGCCGCGTCGCGGGGTTTGCCCTCGGCTGCGGACTATGTTCAGGATCGCTTGCAGTCAGAACAATTGGAAGAAGCACGGAATTGGCTTCGCGCTGAGATTCAAAAAGGTTTTGATAGTGGGCCTTCGACGCCTGTGACCCCGGAGTACTGGCAACGGCTGCGCGATCGCATTGATCAAATCGCGGAACAATGAACAATGCTTGGGCGCATCGAGAAAACGCCGCAGGCCGAGAGCGACGTTGACCAGATAGTCGAGACAGTAGCTTTATCAAGTCCTGAGTCGGCGCGTCGGTTTGTAGCAGCCGTCGAAAGCGCGTACCAACAATTGGCGTTCATGCCTGAATTGGCCGGTCGATACGACCTGGATTACCTCAACCGTCGTTTGCGTGCTTGGCAAGTCCCGGGTTTCGAAAACTACATCATTTTCTATGTGCCCTTGCGCGATGGGACCGGCATTGATGTCGTTCGAGTCTTGCATGGGGCACGCAATATAGGACAATTGCTTTCTTAATGGAAGAAAAACCGCGCTGGCAGAATCGCCGGCATTTGTTATCTTTCGGTCGCGGCATGGAGGCTGCTTATTAACCGAGGGATTGGCTGATGCCTGCGAAGATTCACCGGACTGCGATTGTCGATCCTTTGGCCGTGTTGGCTGACGATGTGTCCGTCGGGCCGTACGCGATCATTGAAGGTGCTGTGCGGCTGGGTGCGGGTTGCGTCGTGCAGTCGCATGCCCAACTCATTGGCCCGATCTCGGCCGGCGAACGAAACAGTTTTGGACGGGCGTGCATCATTGGCGACGAACCGCAGCATCTTGCGGCTACCGGGGCCGACACGGACATCATCATCGGCGATGGCAACGGCTTCCGCGAACACGTGACAGTGCATCGCGGCACGGCACCCGGCAAAGTGACCCGCATCGGCGACAACAACTACTTCATGGTCGGCAGCCATGTCGGCCATGATTGCACGGTCGGCAACAAAGTCATCCTGGCCAACTGTGCATTACTCGGCGGGCATGTCACGGTCGAAGACGGCGTGTTCCTGTCTGGCAACACGGCGGTGCATCAACGCATGCGTATCGGCAAGCTGGCGATGCTCAGCGGCACGTCGGCGGCCACCAA
>JANNLP010000110.1:0-10046 GCA_031396905.1 Gemmataceae bacterium | reverse complement strand
CAACACGTCGAACGACTTGCGTTTCGACGTCCTCCGCGGTTTCTCCCTGGTCACGTCGGTGGTGGCGACCAACGCGATCGCGCTCAACGCCTGGCAGCATTTCGCCGTCCGGATGGATGCATCGGGCAACGTGAGTCTGTTCAAGAATGGCCAGGTCGTCGGCACCGGCAGCGGCCAGATGCCGAACGTCGTCAACCGCGACGGCAACTTCATCGGTCGAAGCAGTAGTTCCAACTTCTTCAATGGCAGCCTGGACGAAGCGGCGATCTTCAACTACCCGCTGACGAGCGAGCGGATCGCGTCCGAGTTCGCCTCGCTGGACTTCGGCACCGCGAAACTGGAGCTGCTGCAAAACGGCGCCGCGGTGCAGACCATCGCCGCGTCCGTGCCCAACAGCGGTCGCTATGTGTGGACGGTGCCGAGCTTGCCCGGCGAAGGCTATCAACTGCGGGTGACCGGCAATCTCGTGTCGGCGCCCAACGATGCGTCGGACGAGCCGTTCGCGATCGCGACGGCGGTCATGCATTACTACGTCAACGACGGCTCGACCGCCGGCGACCTGCTGACCACCGCCATCGGCAACAATGCCAACGACGGGCAGTCGCCGAGTACGCCGATGGCGAGCCTGTCGGCCGTCTTGCAGACGTACGGCACTTCGTTCGCTTTCGGTGACGTCATCCACGTCGACACGGGGTTGTACAACACGGGTGTCAACATCGTGCTCGGCGCCGGTCTGTCAGGTATCACCATTCAGGGGCCGTCGAGCGGCAGCGGGGCCGTCTTCGACCGCGGCACGACAGTCGCCGGCGCGCACAACTTTGTGTTCAGCGGCGCCGACGACGTCACCCTCGATCGCCTCGTCATCAAGGGCGGCCACATCGGCGTCCTCGTCACGACGAACTCCGGCAGCGACCGGCTGACCATTTCCAACTGCGACATCACAGGCTTGCAGAACGGCGTTTCATTGGAAATCGGCAATGCCCTGGCGCGCGTGCTCAACAACTTCATCCACGACACCACATCGACGAGCACCGATAACGGTGCACTGCGGTTGAACGCCAGCGGCGTCGTGGTCGATGGCAACAACATCACCAATTCGCCGAAGGGCATCGCCTCGGGATTTAGCAGCAGCTTGAAGGCCGCCACGATCACCAACAATACCATCTCGGGAAACTCAATCGGGATCGACGTCTTCGGCATCAGCGGCGGCACAGGCGTCTTCATCAGCAACAACACGATCGCCGGCAACCGTCAAATCGGCCTGAACATGCTGGGCAACGTCGTCGCCAGCGGCAACCAAATCTACGGCAACCGCTCGGGCACCAGCTTCTCGGCCACCGGGCTCTTCGCCCAGTCCGGCACCACCGCCTCGAACAACGACATTTTCGACAACGACGCCGGCGTGTTCTGCTCCGCGGGGACGCTCGTCAACAATCGCATCTACCACAATGACGCCGTCGGCTTCGGTGGCGCCGGCATCGGCGTCGAAATCTCCTCGAGCGGCACCCTCGTCGGCAACACGATCTATGGCAATATCGTCGGCATCAAGGGCGTCGCCAGCGGCGCGATTCGCGGCAATCTTGTCTACGGCAACGGCACCGGCGCGGTTTATTTCCAAGGCGGCAACAGCGGCGTCTTTGAAGGCAACACCATCCATCAACTCACCGGCGACGCGGTCAAAGTCGACACTGCGGCCCAGGGCCTGACCCTGCGCAACAATATCTTCACCGTTCGCGGCGGCTTCGCACTAAACGTCGCCAACAACAGTCAGACGGGCCTGACGAGCGATTACAACTTCTACGACATCGGCGGCACGGCCACCTTCGCCAAGTGGGGGCCGACGACCTTCACGAGCCGAGAAGAAATGTTCTTCAAGCTCGGCCTCGATGGTCATGGCCGCAGCGGCGACCCTCAGTACGTCAATATCCTCGGCGCCGACGGCGCGACGGGCTTCTCGACGAACACCGTCGGCCCGGCCGAGTACATCGACGACAGCGATGCCGGTCATTCGCAAATCGGCAGTTGGGCCAACAAGACTTCGGCCGGCTTCCAGGGCGACTTCCGCACCATCAACGTCGGCAATCAGGATAAGTCGTCGACGTTTACCTTTACTAGTCTGACCCCCGGCGCCTATTACAACGTCGCCATCACCTGGCCCGGTGTGGCCGGCAGCGGCAACGCCAACGTCACAATGCGCACGGGCAACGCGGCCGCCATCACGCTGAACTTCACGCAGGCTACCGCGTCAACGGGATTCAGCGACAACGGCGCCGTGTGGCAACCGCTGGGCACCTTCCGCGCCGACGCGACGACGCTAAGCGTGACCATCAGCGGCTTCTTTACCAACATCGTCGCCGACGCCGCCCGCCTGCAACAGATCGTCGGCAATGCCGGGGCGGACGACAACTTCGCGGTGCAGCCGAATTCGCCGACCATCGATGCCGGCGATCCGGCCAGTGCATTCGCGAATGAGCTGGCGCCCAACGGCGGTCGGGTGAATCAAGGTCACACCGGCAACACGGCGCTGGCCGCCAGCAGTGCCGCCCAGTTCGTCCAAGTGATGACGCCGAGTGGGCTGGAAAAGTTGACCGTCGGCTCCAACTTCAACATCGCTTGGCGCGAGTCGGGCCTCGGCGGCACCGTCCTGGTCGAGCTGCTGCAAAACAACTTGCCCGTTCAAACCATCTCCAGCACCGCGGCCAACACGGGCAGCTTCGCCTGGACGGTGCCCAACCTCGTCGGCGGCAACTACCGGGTGCGGGTCACGTCGAATGCGGCGCCCGCGATACTCGACGCCACCGAGACGCCTTTCATCATCGTGCCTGCGGGTATTCATTATTACGTCAATGACAATTCGACGGTCGGCGATGTGCTCACCACCGCTATCGGCAACGACTCCAATAGCGGCAAGACGCCCGACCAGCCGATGGCCAGCCTCGCCGCCGTCTTGCTGGCCTATGACTTGAGCGCCGGGGACATCGTTCACGTCGATGTCGGCAACTACACGCTGCACCGCAACTTGGTCATCGCGACCGACGACAGCGGCGTGACCATCGAAGGGCCCACGGTCGGCATCGCGAAACTCGATCGCGCAAACCTCGAGACGAGCCTCACCGCCCCCAAGACGATTGCCATCGAGCTGCAGGGCGCCGACGACGTCACCATCCGCCGGCTGACCATCACGGGGGCGAACGACGGAATCCGCACCGCCATTAACGCGCAGAGCAACCGCGTCACCATCGCCAACTGCGACATTTTCGGGCATGGCACGATCGGCGTGAACTTCCCCGCGGGCAACGACGACGTGCGGATCATCGACAACGAGATACACAACAATCAGTTCGACAACACGGCCGTCAACATCTTCGCCCAAGGCGCCCGCGCCGTCGTCACCGGCAATCAACTGTACTCGTCCCACACCGGCATCAACGTCTTCACCGGCAACCTAGCCGACCGCATCGTCGTGAGCGGCAACATTATCCGCGACAACGTGTCGACCGGCATCGTGGCGTCGGGCCACGTGTTGGTCGCTGGAAACACCGTCTTCGGCCACTCAGCCAGTTTTGCCCTCGGCATCCAGGCTCAAAGCACTGTCGTCGTCCAGAACAACGTCGTCCATCACAACGCGACAGGCATCCAATCGAACGGCGTGGTCGACGGCAACCGCATCTACGCCAATACGACCGGCGTCAACCTATCGACCAGCACCAACAGCTTCCCGGTGGTTCAAAACAACAAGGTCTACTCCAACCAGACCGGCATCCGGGTCAGCGTCAGCTTCCCTCCGTTCCCCGCGTCGGTGTTCAGTAACGTCGTGTACGCCAACACCAATCAGGGCATCCTCGTCGAAGGCTTCTCGACCGACGTGCGACTGAGCCAAAACACGGTCGTCCAGGCCGTCGGCGACGCTGTTCGCATCCAGGGCAGCTCGACCGGGGCCAAGGTTCGCGACAATATTCTGCTGGTGCAAGCCGGCAACGCCCTGTCGGTGGCCGCCGACAGCACAAGCGGTCTGGTCAACGTCGGCAACGTCACGACCGATCCGTTCTTCGTCGATCAGGACGGGGCCGACAACGTGCTCGGCTATCGCTCCAGCGACAACTTTGACGGCGGGCTCGACGACAATTTCTACGTCGCCCGCAATTCGGCGGCGATCGACCGGGGCGACTCGTGGAATTCGCCGAACACCGATAACTTGGGATTTCGACGCGCCGACGATCCCGGCACTGCCAATACTGGCACAAGCGACTACTTCGTCACCGCGCCGCTTGCGACGAGCGTCTTCGCCAGCTTGCCGTTCCCCGGCACGGCTAAGAACTTCCACGCCGACGACAACGTCCTCAACGTCACTTTGCCGTTCAGCTTCACGCTTTACGGCACCGGGTACACGCAGGTGTTCGCGTCCACGAACGGGTTCCTCGAGTTCGGCACGTTTCCGAGTAGCACCAACGGCAACAACAACTCAGCGCACTTCCTCGGCGCCCGCCGGCTCGCGCCGCTCTACGACGACTTGACGACGGTCGGCGCCGCCAACGACATCTTCGTGGACACGTCGATCGCCAACCGAATCATGATCCGGTGGGCCGCCCTCAACAAAGCGGACAATAGCCCGGTCAACTTCGCGGTGACGCTGTTCAGCTCCGGCGCCTTCCAGTTCGATTACGGCCCCGGCAACACCAACCTCACGCCGACGGTCGGCGCGTCCTTCGGCAATTCGGTGACCGGCACCGCGGTCTACCCCGGGTATGACGGCGCAACCACGCTAACGAACGCCGCGTCCGTCGCCTTCCAACTGGCCGCAGGTGTCGCCGACGCCGGCGCCTATGAGTTCCGCGGATCGAGCCTCGATACAACGCCGCCGACGGTGACGGCCATCACGCCGTCAATCGTGTCGGGCGGCGTCGCCAGTCAGATTCGCGTCACCTTCAGCGAGCAGTTAAACCCCATCGACGCCGTCGCCCCGGCCATCTACGAGCTGCGCGACGCCGGGCTCGACGGCACGTTCGGCAATGGCGACGACACGCTGTTCACGCTGACGCCGCGGTACACGTACGGCACAAGTTTCGTGCTGCTCGACGTCGCCGGCGGGATCGACCTCGCCCGACTGTACCGCATCCGCATTTCGGGCAACGCCAACACAGCGCTGCACGACCTGTCCGGCTTGCGTCTCGATGGCGACGGCAACGGTACAGAAGGTCCGGATTTCGTACAGACCGGCCTGCTCGGCCTGCCCGGCGTCAGCGTGACGCCGGTGACCATCAACCTGGCGGAAGGCGGCACGTCCGTCGGTGTTAGCATCGCGCTGCTGGCGCAGCCGACCGGCAATGTCGTGATCACGCCAAGCCCAGACGCTTTTGTGACGGCCAACGGCGCCACGCTGACGTTCACGCCGACAGACTGGAGCGTGCCGCAGATCCTGCAACTCTTTGCCGTCGACGACACCTACTTCCAGGGCCCGCACAACGGACTGATGAACTTCACGGCGGCCAGCAGCGACGTGCGTTACCAAGGCATCGCCATCCCAGCTGTCACTGCGAATATTACGGACAACGACACGCCGCCTGCAGTCAGCTCGGTGCAGGTCAACGACGGCGCCGCCCATCGTTCGTTCGTCCGTTCGATCCAGGTCACCTTCGATCGCCAGGTCACGGTCGATCCCGGCGCTTTTGAGTTGGTGCAGAACGCGGCGGGTAATCCGACGGTCAACGTGACCTTCAACACCGCAGTCGTCAACGACAAGACGGTAGCCACCTTGACGTTCAGCGGAACACCCGTCGATTTCACTGGGTCGCTCGTCGATGGCCGTTACAACCTGACGGTTCGCGGCGACAAAGTCCACGATCTCTTCGGCGTGGCCATCGACGGCGATGGCAACGGAACGCCGGGCGGCGACTTTGAATTGAATGGATCCCCCGCGAACGGCCTCTTCCGCATGTTCGGCGATGTAAGCGGCGATGGCGTCGTGGCAGCCAACGACTTCATTCAGTTCCGCCTGGCGCTGGGTGGCAGCAATCCAGTTTTCGACTTCGACGGAGATGGGGCGGTAGCTGCCAGCGACTTCATCCAGTTCCGGTTGCGGTTTGGCGGGAGCATTTGACGGAGCCAATTTTGTAAAGGCCAGGACTATGGTGTGCACCGACCTCTTGGAATCGAGTAAAGCGCTCGCAAGCACACCGAAAATGTCGCGTGGCATTGTCCAACTGGCGACATCGGCTAACAAAATGACGTGACGGAATGAACAGGCAATTCGTCGTAAGTCCAATCGGGGCGAGAGGATTTGAACCTCCGACCTCTTGGTCCCGAACCAAGCGCTCTAATCCAAGCTGAGCTACGCCCCGTGTTCGACGTGGGAAATCATAGACTTCATGAGTGTTTTGTCAATGCCATCGAAGGCCTCGCCGGGCTAGTAGAATAGGGATGTATTGCGGTGCGCGGAGGTTCGCGGGATGGTGTTGCAGCCGTTGAAGATTCGTCGTGATGGCGATGAGCGGTTGGTCATTGAATGGAGCGATGGCGTCACCAGTCAGGTCACTTGGGACACGCTGCGGCGTGAGTGTCCATGTGCGAATTGCCGCGAGGAGCGCGAGAAGCCGGCCGACCCGTTTCGCATCTTGAGTGAACGTGAAGTCCAGGCCGGTGCGCCGCGACCCGTGTCGATGATACCCGTCGGCAACTACGCCTATAAGATCGTGTGGAACGACGGACACGACGCCGGCATTTACACAATTGAAAACCTACGCGAACTGTGTCACATCAACTGATGCTTCTGCGAAGCGTCCCTCATCGAGACCAACATGCACGGACCTCCGCTGACTCAGAAGATCGACATGCCTGGAATTCGTTCGGTAATAGCCGTGGCCAGCGGCAAAGGCGGCGTCGGCAAATCCACCGTCGCGGCGAACCTTGCGTTGGCATTGGCGAAGACCGGCCATCGAGTCGGCCTGATGGATGCCGACATTTATGGCCCCAGCGTGCCGATCATGATGGGCCTCGACACGGTGGATCCGAAGACCACGCCATTTCCCATTGATAAGTACGGCATCAAGCTCATGTCGATGGGCTTTCTCGTGGACCCCAATCAGGCGGTGATCTGGCGTGGGCCGATGGTGCATAAAGCCGTCAGCGATTTCCTCACCAAGATCGAATGGGGCGAGCTGGATTATCTGGTGATTGACTTGCCGCCGGGCACCGGCGACGCCCAACTGACACTGACGCAAACCGCGCCGCTGACGGGGGCGGTGATCGTGACCACGCCGCAGGATGTCGCATTGATTGACGCCCGCAAGGGCTTGGAAATGTTCAAGCAAGTCCGCGTGCCGGTGTTGGGCATCGTCGAAAATATGAGTTACTTCGCGCCAGAGGGCGGGACGAAGCACTACATCTTTGGGCATGGCGGCGGTCGCAAGATGGCCGACGCGGTGGGTGTGCCGTTCCTCGGCGAGATACCCATCGATCCGCGCGTGACCGAATGTGGCGACGGCGGCGAACCCATCGTGCACCGGCATCCGGATTCGGAGCCAGCGAAGGCGTTCGTCAGGTTAGCCAGCATCGTCGCCGAGCAGGCGCAGTTGGCCAAGAGTGCGGAGCGGTTGCCGGAAGTGGAGTTGTAAACCAATATCAGGCCGCGCGGCGATGGGATCGTCCGGCGACCATCGCGAGTGTTTCGTCGGCCAATGCACGATAATCTTCCGCGCCGGGACATCGTGGCGCATATTGAAAGATGGATTGTCCGAACCCCGGGCACTCGGCCAGTTTGATGTTGCGGCGGACTCGTGTTGAAAAGACTTGAGCGGCCGCCCACGGTACGTTTTGCTTACGACTCTTATCCAGATAACAATCCAAGTCGCGGATGACTTCGTGGGCAAGTCTGGTGGACGCCTCATACAAGCAAATGACAATGCCGCTGACGCGCAGAGATGGATTGATCCGGCGAGCCACCAGCGCTGTTGTTTCGAGCAACTTGCCCAACCCATGCAAGGCAAAGAAGTGCGGCTGCAAGGGAATGAAGACTTCCGTCGCGGCCGACAATGCGTTTAGTGTTAATACGCCAAGCGACGGTGCGCAGTCCATGATGATATAGTCGAACTCTTCGTTGTCTTGCGTTAGCGCATCGCGCAACAGCACTTCGCGGCCAACCACACCCGCTAATTCGACTTCGGCCGCAGCCAGGTTGATGTCGGAACCAACTACGCACAAACGGTCGGCAACGTTGGTTCGCGCATCCGCCAGCGGTCGATTGTTAACGAGAACATCGTAAATGCTCGGACGATCTTCGTCCGGCGACAATCCCAAATGCGTGCTGGCGTGAGCCTGCGCATCCAAATCAAGCACGCAAACACGTTGCCCGGCTTCCGCGAGTGCCGCGGCCAGGTTGACGGCGGTCGTGGTCTTTCCGACTCCGCCCTTTTGATTGAGGATGGCAATTCGGCGCATGGCGCTTCTCCCTTAACCCGTGGGGAATAGCCGCGATGCCCGGGTTTGGCAACGGCAATCGGCCTACACCTGTGCCAACATCGATTGACGATCCTTGGCGATGCGAATTGCGCCGAGGGCTGGCTCGTTAATCATGGAAACGGGTTGTGGTATCACATCACGATCGGCAAGGGCCAACATTACCGTGCCGCGATAATGTTCGCTGCCGAGCAGCGTGCCGCCAGTCATCGCGAGCGGAAGATTCTTCAAGTCCAATGACAGCGTTTGAGCGGCCGCGACAATCATGTGGGCCAACTCGCGCGCTTGTTCGCGGACGATGAATTGGGCGGTGGCGTCTTCATCGCGCGCGGCACCAAGCACGACGGGTGCCAATGCGGCAAGCTGCGTGCGGTCGCGGCCACCATGGTAGATTGCCGGAATAAGCTCGGATGCTTTGGTCAATTCCATGGCCGCGAGCAATCGTCCGACAAGTTGCGTCGGCGGACCACGACCGTCGGCCGACTTGGTTGCCGCGTTCAAACCGGCGACGGCAATAGCGTAACCGCTGCCTTCATCGCCGAGAATAAAACCCCAGCCGCCGGCTCGACTCATGCGCCCATCGGGTGCGCGGGCCACGGCGATAGATCCTGTGCCCGCCACCACGGCTACGCCCCAACCGTTTGGCGTGCCGGCGGCCAGGAGCAACGTGCCGTCGTTGGTTATTTCGCACCAGTCGGCGACATGATGCTTTAAGACCCAATCATGAATCAGCGCTTTCTCCTGCGGCCGATCCGCGCCGGCCAGGCCGAGGCATATCGAGCCGACTGTCATTCTTGGACGCCCGGCGGCGACAAATGCCTGCGTGATCGCGCGATCCAATGCATCAAATGTCCGTGCCAATCCAACGGCTTGCAGATTCGATGGACCCGACTCGCCGCGGCCAAGTACATTTGTGCCATCGCTCAACAGCGCTATTGTGTGCGTACCGCCGCCATCAATGCCGAGGATCAGGTTCGCATCGGTTGGACCATCGGCGCGTGGACCCAACGCGTCCAGTGCTTGACGCACTTGGCCGCCCACGATGAGCAGCTGTTGCCGTGCAGCATTCGCCTCGACCTTGGCCGCGTGCATCACCAGTGCGGTCTTCAATTCGCCTGCGGCGCGGTCCAGCAAGTCGGCGGCTCCGCTTTCATCCAAGCCCGTAATTGTGCGGACAATGCGATTCGCGCGGGCCTTCAACTTCGTATTCGTCGCCCGCATGTCCACCATCAAGTTGCCAAACGTCTTGCCGCTGCGGACCATCGCGCCGGTGGTCAGTGCATTGAGGATCAACTTGGTCGCGGTGCCCGCTTTGAGACGTGTGGAACCGCTCAGCACTTCCGGGCCGACTATGGGACAAATCATCAAATCAACCAGCGGAGCCAACTCGGAATCGTTGTTGCAAGCCAGCCCAATCGTGTATGCGCCGAGCGACTTCGCGTATTTGGCAGCACCCAATACATATGGTGTGCGTCCACTGGTTGCGATTCCGACTAATACATCGGCTGCCGTGAACTTCACTACACGCAGGTCTTTCTCGCCCTCTTCCGGATGGTCCTCCGCGCCTTCAACAGCCCGGGTCAGCGCGGCTGGCC
>JANNLP010000089.1:0-1861 GCA_031396905.1 Gemmataceae bacterium | reverse complement strand
CCCCGACCGGAGTTCTCGGGCGAAGACCTTCCACCAATCTCGCAAACTAAGTTCGGAAAGTGCCAGCGAACGGACCATCAGAGTGGCGGCCTGGGAGCCAGAGTTGCCACCGCTACTAATGATAAGGGGCACAAACATGGCCAACACCACGGCTTTCGCAATCTCATCTTCGAAATGTCCCATCGCCGTCGCCGTCAACATCTCTCCAATGAATAAGACCGATAACCAGCCGCCACGTTTCCAGATCATCCGTAGATAGCCAACGTCAAGATAAGGGGCGTCGAGAGCCTCCATGCCACCGATCTTCTGAATTTCCTCCGTGGCCGCTTGTTCGGACACGTCCAACACATCGTCGGCAGTGATGATACCGAGCATATTCCCGTCCTTGTCCGTGACGGGAAGCGCAACCCGGTCGTACTTTTTGAAGACTCGGACAACATCCTGCCGGTTGGTTGTCGCCAGAATTGATGCAAGAGGGCGATCCTCAATATCCGCGGCCCTGGCGTCAGGGTCGGCCAAAACAAGCGAGCCGAGCCGCAGCTCTTTCAGGAGCTTGCCGTTCGCATCTACGACATAAAGAATATTGAGCGTTTCTTGACCGCGCCCGGTCCGGCGTACGTACTCCAGTGCTTCTTTTGCCGTCATATCGGCGTGGAGTGCGACGTACCGCGGAGTCATATAGCGCCCGGCTGTCTCGGGCGGATAACCCAGCAGGTCGCGGGCAGAACGAAGTTCCTCCGCGGAAAGCGTTTCAAGCAGACGTCGGGTTACTGCGGCGGGCAACTCCCCTAACAGGTGCGCTTGATCGTCAGGCGTCATCCCGTTGAGGACTTGACGCATCTGGTCGTTGGAGAGACACCGAATGAGGGTTTCCTGGTGATCGCGCGGCAGGTAGGAAAACACCCGCCCAGCCAAATCGCGCGGAAGTAGACGAAAAATCGCTACGTCGTCGATATCCGTTACGGCGATCAAGATTTCGGCGATGTCTGGAGGGTCGAACTCAGACAGCGTATCGCGCAAGATGTCCCATCTTTTGTCTTGTATCAGCTGTTGGATTTCCGGTCGAAGAAGTGGTCCGATCATACTACACCTTGATACCGACGCTTGCGAGCGCCTCGACGACTTGTTGTTCCGTCGGCGGCTGGTCAGCGTTGCCGAGGAGTTTGATTACCGCATCAGCAAGCCGGTCTTCATTCGCCTGCAGCATGGAGGCGAGAAGGTCATCTGCCGGGGTCCGCGTCGACTTGGCAAAACGCTTCAGCAGAATCAGAGTCGTCCGTACTACGACACGCACACTTTCAAGTTCCATGTTCGCCCCTCCGCAGTTTTCAGTTATTTGTATGCCCGCAGCGGCAACCGGTCGAATCAGAAGTCGCATGGCCGAGTAACGTCAGTTTCTATGCGCCGTGTGCAGTGCCTTCGACTCGGCAAAGGCAAGTTAGCGGCTAGTCCGATCAGAAAAGTGTCCTACAAGCGGGAGTGACGTTCCTTCTTGATCCTCGTTCGCATCTCAAGTCTCAACTCCCTGGTGGTGTCGCTCATCCTTCAGTTCGTTGGGCTGAAAGACAACAGCGCATTGGCTCCATTTGAATTCTTGCAACCGACCTATTGACTTCCCGGATCCAAATAGTGTACACTAGTACCGTATCGGCACGACGCGCCGATACATTGCGATGTTCTCGCCGGACTTGGTACCGGGATGGCGGGCACATCGGGAGGGGTTATCACCACGGAAATGCAGAGAATACAGGGAAAACGAGGACCATGGACTTTGTCTTCTCCGTGAACTCTGTGTCTTTGTGGCGGGCATTCCTTCTCGAAACGGGTTGAAAGGCGATGCGACGGGATGTGTCGATCCGGC
>JANNLP010000052.1:0-2049 GCA_031396905.1 Gemmataceae bacterium | reverse complement strand
CTTGGGCACGGGTATCACGAAGCCGTCGGCGTAGCGCATAAGTCCTCCAGAGTTAGGTTGGTATTATGTAAACTCAACGATTGAGCGGCAGCATGAATTGAAGTCGAATGTGGGGTTATCCACGTCGCCTGAAAGCCGCCTCCCCTTCCCATCCTTTGTAACATCTGAGAAAGTAACCTTGACAGGCCGGGCCGCCTACGGCATGGTCCGACCCCACTCGGGGGAGTGAATCGCGCGACTGCAATTAGACTGGGTCTGGCCACTCAAGGCCGCCCGGAGGATGACGCCATGACAGCGTTTGGCAAGATTTTGACTTTTCTCAACCTGGTCTTTGCGCTGTTGACCGCTGGCCTCATTGGCATGGTCTACCTGACGCGAACCAACTGGTACCAGGCTTACAATCAGGTGCAAAGCGCATCCCGAGCCGCCGACGCCAGTTACAAGCAGTTACTCCAGGCGGAAATGGACCAGGTCCGCGCCAAGGAACAACAGGTCAAAAAGGCCGAGGGTGAACGGGACGAGACTAAGAAGCAGTTGGACGCGGCCAAGGCCGATGTGGAACAAATCAAGGCTCAACTCGCGGCCACGCAGCGCGGCACCGACAAAGAGTCGGAACTGGTGACCAAGATGACGGCGGAAATCGAACGCCGGCGTAACGAAGTGAAACAGCTCAACGACACGCTGATGGCCCGCGAAACTCGTGTCCGCGATCTCGAACAGCAACTGACGACGGTTCGTGATGAATCCGTCAGTTACAAACTCAAATACGATTCGCTCAAGGAACGCAACGATAACTTGATGGCGCTTTATGAAAGTGCCAGTCGGGAAGTCGCCGCTTACAAGAGAAGTGGTTTGGCGACGCCGTCGGCTTCCACCAAAGTACCGCCAGTCGATCAGGTTCGTGGGACGATCAAGGCAATTGATGGCAGCTTAGCGACAATCAGCGTCGGCAGCGATTCGGGTGTTAACAAGGATAACATCCTTTACATCTATCGCACGTCGCCGAAAGCGGAATACCTTGGCGAATTGACCATCCTTTCGGTCACACCGTTCGAGGCGGTGGGCCGGATCAAAACCACATCGCGGCAGGCCGTCGTGAAACCCGGCGACGAAGTCGCCAGCCAGATTACGATGAAGAAGTGAGCGACCGAAATATACACTACGTCGCTTACGCTTCCGGCTCTGTTTGAATTTTTGCAGGAGGTCGAATCATGGCACGAAAGAGTGTTCGAACCGACGTTGTCGTCGTCAGGCCGCCGAGTGATGCCTATACGGGCCTCCTGGCGCTGTCGCTGATTGCCATGATCGCCAGTTGTGTGGTTCTGTATCTGGACTACGCCCAATACGGCAACACCAAAGCGCCTGCACCGGTCGTGCCGGCGGTGAGCAAACCGACCACGGTTGGAGCACTGACAGCACCGAACGTATTGGCCGCGATTCCGAGCGAACCGCTTCCGGTCCCCGCATTGCCTTTGCCAACTGCTATTGTGCCAGTGAGCGTCGAAGTGCCCGCGACAGGGCCCGAACTTACGCCGCCGGAGTAGTTCTTCCCGCCTTGGAGTGAGGGAAGAAGTGTATGTTCGCCTCATTGCTCACGCTTTTAATTTGCGCGCAAGACCCACTCAGCGCCGATCAAGAGTCGATTGATCGCGGCCAGGTTCGTATTGGGCCGCCGCTGACGCAGACGTTTCGACTTACGAATCATGGCCAAAAACCGCTGATCATCACCGGCATCAACTCGACGTGTGGTTGTCTTACCCCGAAACTCGATCGCGCATCGTTAGCGCATAACGAGTGCGCAACGCTGACCGTAGAAATCAACACGTTAAGCCAGCCCGTCGGGCCGGTGGCGTGGACCACCCGTGTTGGCTGGCGCACGGACTCAACTTCCGGTGAGTTATCGTTGCCGGTGAAAGCTAAACTGATTGCGGAAATCCGTGTGGAGCCCGCGGCGGTGGCGTTTCAAGTGCGGCACACGCGCTCCGTGGACCTGACAATTACCGACTCGCGGGCTAAGCCGTTTCGCATCATGGCGACCGGTTCGACACT
>JANNLP010000030.1:0-2153 GCA_031396905.1 Gemmataceae bacterium | reverse complement strand
ACACCGAGCCAGCGCCGAAGCACCAGCCCGATTTGTCGCATGGCGAGAGCAGCGTCCAGTGAGTTCATCGTTCCGCGACATTTTCGCCGGATCGACACATCCCGTCGCATCGCCTTTCAACCCGTTTCGCTAGCCGTTACTCGATATCAGCGCGAATGCCTCATGCACTCGTTGTTGAACGTTCACGATTTGAACAGCCGGAACCGATGCCGCACAAGCCATGAACATCAACAGCCACCGTCGAATCAATCACCGCGCGGACAGACGGCAAGCCATCTGCGCGATCGATGCGCCAGCCAAACTGGTTCCGAGTCTGGCGAGAACATCGCAGTGCACCGGCGTGTCGCGCCGATACAAGATAAGTGTACACACGTTCATTATAACAGTCAACCCCGTATTGGCGGATTTCGCAAGAAATGCCGCGAGGTGCTCGCCGTTATGAAATCACCGGTGCCTTTGCAAAAACGGGCGTATCTTTCAACCTAGGCAACGAAGCATTGCTCCGTGCAATACGAGAGATGTTTGATCTGCTTGACCTGGCGGATTTGATCAAAGAGCTTCATCGTTGAATCTCCGGAAAACCAAACCTGCATTCGCCAGCGCGAGCTTAACGACAATTAGATCGCGCGGCCTAGCACACGTAGTGTACATGCGTATCGTATGATTTTCAAGCCGTATTCTGGCGATCGTTAAAGTGGAGATGTAACATACCGAAATAGGTCGCGCGCCGCGGCCTAATCAATGGTTCGGCGAACATACCCTGTTCCGGAATGGTCAATTGCCCTATGACGCTTATCAAAGGAGCAATGTAATGGCGGCAGCAAGCGATAAATCGAGGGAGTACCGGGCGATCAGCGATCGTTACTTCGGTCATTACTACGATTCGGAGACAATGCAAACCGAATTGAAACGGATCAGTGCCGAATGCCTGGACGTGCGGCGACGCGGGAAGCAGGGTTCCGAAGCCACATTCAGAGAGTTGGACGCGTTGATGGCGGAACGCCATCGAATTTTTGCTTCACCTCCAGGCATCAAGTCGTTGAGCGTGGTAGAGCCATACAGCCAACTTGGAGCGGCAGGCGTTAAGACCGTTCCGCCTACGTCCTTACAACCATATGCCCGCGCCTCCCATGATTCCGCCGCGTTGAGCTTTGTCACGCCCGAGGACCACACAAACTCCGCGACCCGAGTTGTAGGATCTAAGCTCGCATTTGGTCAGGAGGCCGGAGCGTTCAACATCCACCCGTTCTTCGATTCCGCCTTAGCTGGAGATATGGTTACGGTGAGGGAGCCTTCGACGGTGGCGGTTCGGTTCACATTAACACCCGTCGTAACGCAAGCCCACGCCAGCCTTTTTCCCGCGGTTGGGGACAATTACTACTGCACAATCTTCGAGTCGCACACAGCGTTTGCGATTTTCCGCACGCCAACGGAGCATTTTGTCTTCGCTCAGGTGAGGGCCAATCTGCATACCGCTATGTGGTGGATCGAACGCTTGAACGGCGGCACGGCGACGAACGTCACCCCGCCGACATGGGTCGCCGAGCCAATAACCCTGCAAGCCGAATTGGGCGTCGATCCGGGCTCTGGAACCACGGATGTCTGTGTCTCCGTGGGGGTACGTCACATAGTCGATGTGACAGACCAGCATGTCAAGATCGACGTGGTCTCGGTCGGGGATTGGAAAGTGGACCCGCTGACCACGGTCGTTTACCAACCAGTTATTCACTAGCAGAGCGCCGAACCGCTTTATGGCCACCGATTGGAAGAGCGCGGACCCTAAGTGAGCGCCGGTTTTTTTGTCGACGCGGTAAGCTGTAACGGCCGTCGTTGATTCAATCGTCCGTTGGTCGGCGTCGGGATCATTCACGTCGAAGCGTCCGCCGGTCAAGGCGGCGCCCAACAGCTTTACGAGGTCGGGCCGTCCCGGCGCGCGGGACGGCTGGACACGTCGCCAGAACCGTTGCCCTTCCACCACTTCAAGTGCGGTTTTGGTTTCTGGTTTTGGTTCGGTGAACGCCTCAGAATCGATGCCGTACCGCGCGGCGGCTTTTCTTGGCGACGCGATCGACCTCTTGCGAGTCACGGCCGGTCCACGGCGAAGTCCGTCGGCATCGAGAGCCGGCGGGTTCGGGGCGACGTGGTCCTGGCCG
>JANNLP010000087.1:0-3467 GCA_031396905.1 Gemmataceae bacterium | reverse complement strand
GGTGTTGCCCGACAACGTGCTGTCTTCGACGGTCAGGTTGCCAATGTTGTCAAATTCAATCGCGCCGCCGGAACTTCCAGCAATGTTCGCGGCGAGTGTGGACCTGCGAACGGTCACTGCCGTGGAGTGATCTAACCCGATCGCCCCGCCGCCAAAGGTGGCGATGTTGCCCGTCAGCGTGCTGTCCTCGATCAAAAGGATCCCGGTCGTACCGGACGCCCGGATCGCCCCGCCATTGGTGGTCGAAGTGGAGTTGGTGATGGCGCACGACTTCAGCTCGACCACTTCGTCATCCATGAGAATCGCCCCGCCGCCGGCAGCCTTGCCATTGGTGAGCGTCAATTTCGATAGCTGGATCAGCTCCTCGAAGAGTTCCCCGGACGTGTTGAAAATGCGACCGGCCGCGTTGCCGTTGATCGTCACCTTGGCCGCCGGGCCATTAATCGTGACCCCGCGGGTGATCGCCATTTCGCCCGTGGTCAGAACAATCGTCTTGGCCGAAGCGAAAACTGTTGCGTCAAACGTGACCGTGGCCACTCCGAATTGCGCATTCGCGTCGGCAATGGCTTGTCGCAGCGAACCCGTGCCGCTGTCGTTCGTATTCACCACCTTCAATACTCTTGTTTCCACCGCGCCCATATCCGGTGAACCGATCACGCGCGCAAAGCCAGCGCCGCGTTGATCGGTCGTCAGCGCTGCGGGATTGGAGCCGACACCGATCAGCGGGCTGTCGTTGGCCGGCATGTGTGTCAGCGTGGGGCCGCCGTTGTTGGCCAGCAGCCCGAGTTTCAAGTTCGTGCCAAAGGCCAGGTTGCCGCCTTGGTCGGTCTTCGTGAAGCCCAGCCCCGACCCGATGGCGCTCGTCTTCACACTGACGGAGCCGAGGCTGTAAATGTCTGGCGACGTAGCGTTCGTGTTTCCCGAAACAATGCTGCTTTCCATCACGATCGTGGCCACTCCGGTCATTCGGGCAATGCCGCCCCCAAGATTGCCCGTGGAATTGGTGGTGATCGTGCTGTTTCGAATCGTCAAAGTCGTGGTCGAGATCGAGTTGTTCAGCGCGATGCCGCCGCCGGTAAAAGCCGAGTTCCCGGAAAAGGTGCTGTTGATGATTGTGATCCCGGCCGCGAACGGACCAAAGGCGAGGATTCCGCCGCCCGAATTGCTGACGCCACCGCCGCTGGCGGTGTTGCCGCTAATCGTGCTGTTCTGGACCGACAAATTACTATTAACATACACCCCGCCCCCGTCGCCGGACGAGTTGCCCGACACGGTGCATCCGTTCAATGTGAGCTTGGCGCCGGTGCCCTGAATTGCCAGGGCACCGCCTCGATTCGTTGCGGAGTTGCCGGTGAAGAGACAATTGTCTGCCGTCAGTGAGCCGCCCGTGAGCACGATCGCTCCGCCAATTCCTGTGCCGGAAAAACCGGAGGATTTATTGTTGGTGAAGGCACACTTCGTGAGACTCAGGGACTGGGAATTGCCCGCGATCGCACTGCCACTCGCGAACAATCCGCTGGTGAACCCACCGGTCAGGGTCAGGCCGCTGAAGGAGATTGCCGTAGCGGCCGGAGCGGAGGATATGTTGAAAAGGCGTTGGGCGTCGTTGCCGCTGACAATCAGATGGGTCCCTGGCCCGGTGATCGCCACTGGCCCGCTGATGGCAATCTCGCCGCTGGTCAACGTAATCGTGCCGGTCAGCCCGCCACTGAAGCCAATCGTGTCCGCTCCCGCCGCCGCGTTGGCCTTACTCACGCAATCCCGCAGCGAATCCGCACCGCTGTCATTGAGATTCAGCACCGTAAACGTGGCCGGGGCCGTACGGTCTTCCAGGGCCCGGACATACAATCGTTGACGCAAACGGTTCATGGCAATTCCTCTCAGAAATCAAGCCCGATTTGTCCTGGCAAACAGAGTGCGAAATTAGTGGGCAACTTCCCCAACAATAATCGCCGGGCCACCAAATCCCGGTCAGATCGAACCCCCAAACCGCAGCCGGAACTGAATGAAATCGCTGGCGGCGACGGCACCATCGTTGTCGAAATCGAACATGGCGGTGCTGCCGCCAAGCGCCAGGCGAAATTGAATGAAGTCATTGGCGGCAACGGAGCCGTCGCCGTCGGCGTCGCCGAAGAAGCGGAAGATGTTGGTCGGGGGGCCCATGCCGGCGGGCGTCGAGGCAAGAATGTAGTCATCGCCGGGCGTACCGTCGCCGTTGCCATCCAAGTTGAGGATTTTGGAAGCTTGTACGGTCAACGTGTATCGACCATCAGCCAGAGAGTTGAAATCGAGTGTGCCCGCGAAGAAGGTCAGCGTCACTGAGTTGCCGGCCACGCTCGCATTCATGAACACGGGGTTGTTGTCCGACTGGCGTTTGAGTTGAAACGCATCGACCGGGTTAGTCGGCAACGTTACGGGATTGTCAAACGTCACCTTCAAACTCGTGATCCTTGAACGCTGAGGAGAGCCATCATTGATTTGGACCGAGGCCTTGGCCGGCGGCGGCGGCGATTGCACTTCAAAGGCGCCAATGTCGGTCTTGCCATTAAATGTCCTCGGGAATCCCGCTCCGCGCTGGTCGTTGGTCAAGTTGAGCGGATTGGCACCGGCATCGATGGCCGGGCTGAAGAATCCAAGCGCGTGGGTCTTGGTAGGCCCGCCGTTGTCCGCGAGCGGCCCAAGCTTCAAATCGATCCCGTACGGCAAGTTGCCTCCTTGGTCGTTAATCGTCCCTATTCCCAAAGGCGAACCGAGGGCGCTGTTCTTGAGAGTTACCGAAGCCGCGGCGATGTCAGGCGCCGTGGCCCCTGTGTTTCCCGAAATGATGCTGTTGCTGACGGCCAATGAAGCGGTGGCGTTGAGAACCGCACTAACCAGAATCCCTCCGGCGCCATTGCCCGTAATGGTGCTGTTGTTGATGACGACCGAAACTTGACTATTCGGAACCGCTGCAGTGGCTGCGATCGCGCCGAAGTTTCCGGAAATGGTTGAGTTGCTGATACCCAACGTCGCATTACCTAAAATATTATTATTGTTAGTTATGTGAACGGCGGCACCATTGTTTCCGGACAAGGTGCAATCGACAATGCTTAAGAAGGAGGAGGAAAATGGTAATGGTGTGGTACTCACACCAACCGCTCCACCGGGATTGTTGGTTATGGCGCACCGAATCAAGTTGAAGACAGAATCCGCAAAGACAAGCGCGCGGCCCTCCTTTGCATCAGAAAGTGTCAATCCCTCGATGGTAGTGACACTGGTTGAAGAAACGATCGAGCTCTGGTTGTTCCCGGACACGGTGATAACCAGCGCCCCGGGGCCAAGAACGGTCACTGGGCGGCCGGCCCCGACCTGCAGCTGACCACTGGTCAGCTGGATTGTGCCGGTGAGGCCCGTTTCGAAAGTAATCGTGTCGTGCGCCGAGTCAATATTGGCCTCGATAATCGCTTGCCGCAGCGAGCCGGGACCGG
>JANNLP010000084.1:0-1728 GCA_031396905.1 Gemmataceae bacterium | reverse complement strand
GGGTTAGGAAATGCACTCGTCTTCTTTGTGTTTTCCTTTGCGTTCTTTGTGTCTTTGTGGTGAGTTCGTAAGACCAACCACAAAGACACAAAGTGCACGAAGGAAGCACGAAGAAAACCAAGCTGACCCACTACCGCCATTTGACCCGGCTTGACCACGACACCGAGTTACGCTATCCCCCGTCCGTGGCCGAGGGTGCGCGATGAGTTGGGCGTCGCTGTTGTACTGTTCGTTCGTGGTGTGCGCGCCGCCGGTCGAAACTCGATTTGAACAATTGGCCCCGACACCCACAGTTGCCGTTGAAGGCGATGCCACGCCGCGACGCCGGCCGGACATGCGCCGTGCCGTAGTGTTGCTACATGGCCTTCGACCTCAGCCGGTCAGTGCGGATGCGGCTGGCCGTGCCCGCCCCAGCACATGGGAAAAGCCACAGAACCCAATTGTTAAAGCGCTGGCGCCGGACGCGGATGTCTATGCCTTTCATTACGCGCAGACCGTGGCGCTGGATGAAGTCGCCCGGCAGCCGGCTCTCGTTCAGGCCGTTCGCGCACTGCGCACGGCCGGTTACGATGAGGTCACTCTTGTCGGCTACTCGGCTGGTGGAGTCATCGCACGGCTATTTGTCGAAGACGTGCCAAACTCAGGCGTCACCAAAGTAGTGCAGGTCTGTGCCCCCAACGCCGGCTCCGAATGGACGGTTCTCAGTCACGGCGTCCGCGCCGTGCAGGTTCCCTTCGTGCGCTCATTGACGAAAGAAGATCGCGCCGCCGCCGCCAAAACCCGCGCTGATAAAACGATACCGCCGCATGTCGAATTCGTCTGCATCGTTGCCGCCATGAATTGGATGGGCGACGGTGTCGTCCGCCGCGATGCGCAATGGACACCGGACTTGCAAGCTCAAGGCGTGCCGGCCGAGGTGCTTTTCATTCCGCACATCGGTGCCATGTATTCCACACGGATGGCCAGTCGCGTCGCCACGTTGGTCACCACGCCGCAGCCGCGCTGGTCGAACGAACGAGTAATTGCCGCCCGACCCAAAGTCCTGAGCCTCACTGCAGCCTTTGCCAAGCCGCTCGCCGATGTCGCCGAAGTGATCAAAGTTGAATCGCGTGAAAAGGTGCCCCCGCGCTAATGGTTAGCCGCGACGCGAAGGTACCCCGCAGCGGAGCGCGTTACCCTGGCGAGGCGCTTGAACAAGGTCAGCCACCTTTGTCCGCGCGTTCCATGCGCTTGCCGCGTTCGATGTCTTCCCGAATGATCTGTCGTGCATTATCGTCCGCAGAAGAGGCAAGGACATGGTCGATGGCTTTTTGATGCGCGGTGGCAAGCGCCGCGTCGGCCGTCACGGCGATGTCGGGCTTCACGCCGGTGCCTTCCCAATTTGTCTTTGTGATCGGGTTAATTGCCCGGCCCGTCGGCACGAACACGACAAAGTGATCGTTGATGCGAACCGTGCCGCCGGGATGTGCGCCGCCGCCGGTCGTTTCACCGATAATGGTCGCGCGCTTTTGCGTCTGCAGGTTGTATGCGCACTCCTCGGCCCCGGAAAACGTATAGTGGCTTGTCAAAACAAAAAGCGGCTTGTCCAGGTAACGTGGGCCATCAAGTTTCTTCCGCGTCCAGAACTCGTCCGTTCGGTCGCCGGGGCGCCAATACAGGCTGTTGAGGTGGACCGGTTTCTCACCGAAGAAATAACTGCACAGCAGGGCGACCGAGCCGGGTTGTCCG
>JANNLP010000819.1:0-2745 GCA_031396905.1 Gemmataceae bacterium | reverse complement strand
ACACGATCATGTTCGCCGAGAAATACGCTCGCTGCGACGCCACCGGCACCGGTGGCAACTGGTGGATGCGCGGCATCTATCAGGGAGCTTTGGGCGGACCTGGCTCCGGGGCGGATGATAGTTACCCGGGGGACAGATTCTCGCCTATCTTTGGCGGAGGCGTCGGCTACGACGGCGTGGCTTGGACGCAAGGCTCGGGTTCCAAATTTCAGGTCCAGCCGAAGAATCCGCTACGCGACGCGGCCAACGGCGGACAGTGTGATCGCCGGTTGGCGTCCACGCCGCACTCGGCGATGACTGTGTGCATGGCCGACGGCAGCGTCCGCACCATTGCCAGGAATATCCCTGCTTTGACGTGGTTTTGGGCGGTGACACCATCCGGTGGCGAGAACCAGGGAGATTGGTAACCATGTCTCGTTGCTGTACGGCTTTACTGTCGACGGTCCTGTGTTTGAGCGGTTGCGCCCCGTCGATTGGCAAAGTGTCCGGGCAGGTGATGTTTGACGGCAAGCCGCTGCCCGGTGGCCGAGTCACCTTTCGCCCGGCCGACCCCGGCGCGAATGCCACGAGCGCCGAATTGGATGAAGAGGGCCGATTCAGCGTGACATTACCTTGCGGCGATGTCACCGTCAGCGTTGACAACCGTGAGTTGGCCCCGCGCACCCGCGGCCCGGCTCCCAATGTGCCTGTCAACATTCCGCCGGAGCTGCAAGGCAAATTCTCCCCGCGGGGTGGGGGCCGCGGGTCGACGACGACGCCCGGCAGTCCAAGATACCGCGAGATCCCCGGCAAGTACTACAACGGCGATACGTCGGGCTTGAAGTTTACTGTGAAAACCGGTGAGCAGACGGAAACGGTGACACTGACAGGACAACCCTGATCGCGCGACGAACTATCGACGCGGGATGCGTTTCGGTTCCTGGCGGGAACTATGATGAATAAGGGAGATTTCAATGATTGTCGTGTTCTTCAACAGGCGATAAAAAATGCGATACTTCATGACAAGAAGTTCGCGAATCTCTTCTCCCGATCGACGCAGATAGATTGCTCCCAACTTCGGCGAATAGGAAAGTGAATCAAGGACTGCGTACAGGTCTTTTCGAAATCTCCGCGCACCGACCACGGACTTCGACTCAAGGTATTGATTCGCCTGGTCGAAACTCGTTCGTGCTTCCGCCGTCCAGATTATTTTGAATTGCTGGGCCATTTGTCAAAATGTTTCATGACTTCTTCGTGTGTGTAGATTCTTCCGGCTTCCGCATCGGCGGCTGACCGGTCCAGCGCGGCCGAAATCGCCAATTCTTCCATGATTTCATCCCAAGACAATTCCTCCGGCATCGCCCTGACGGCATCCAATAGCTTTCGTTTGTCCGACATGATTCAGCCCTCCATCAATGCGACACCATTGTACCCCCGGCAGCGTTCGATTGCCAAGGTTGTTCATTTCCCCCGTCTCTTATCATCCTTACGCTTCTTCTTGCGATCGTCGGCGCGTTCTTTGGCGCTCTTGCGGTGGCCGGTGTCGCCTTTGGTCTTCAACTTTGCGCCGGGCATGAATGCGCCCATCTTGCTGAGGCCGGTCATCATTTTCATCCGCTCGATGATGCTCATCGACGCCATCTTGCGCATCAGGGCGCGCACCTGAACGAACTGATCGAGGAACTTCTTGATTTCGTGGGCCTCGACGCCGCTGCCGGCCGCAATGCGCCGGCGCCGTGATTGATCGATGACATCGGGATTACGTTTTTCTTCCTTGGACATCGAGTCGATCATGCCCTGCACGCGCTTCAGGGCTTCTTCCGGGTCTTCGCCTTCTGGGATCATCTCGCTCATGCCCGGCATCATGCCGATCATGTCTTTCATGCCACCCATCTTGCTGATCTGGGCGAACTGATTGCGAAAGTCCTGCAACGTCAGGTCGCCCTTTTGCAGCTTCTCCTGCTGCTACTTCAGTTCCTCTTCGCTGACTTCCTGTTGAACCCGCGCGACCTTTTCGACCAGACCCATTAAGTCGCCCTGGCCGAGAATACGCTGAGCCATGCGCTCGGGGTGGAACTCTTCGAGCTTGTCCACCTTTTCGCCGATGCCGCAGAACTTGATGGGAACCTTGGTGATTTCCTTGATGCTGAGTGCCGCACCGCCGCGGGCGTCGCCGTCAAGTTTGGTAAGGATGACGCCGTTGAGTTCCAAAGCGTCGTTGAACGCCTTTGCCGAGTGAACCGCATCCTGTCCGGTCATGGCATCGCAAACCAGAAACACCTGGTCGGGTTTGACCAAACGATCAATCTGCTTCAACTCGTCCATCGGCATCTCGGCGACGTGCAGCCGCCCAGCCGTGTCGAGGATGATCGTGTCCAGCAATCGTTGTTTCGCAACGCCGACGGCATTGCGGCATACTGTCACGGGGTCGGAGCCGGTCTCGGAATACACCGCCACATCAATTTGTTCGCCGAGCACCTTCAACTGATCGACGGCAGCAGGCCGCTGCAAGTCGGCGGCGACCAGCAACGGCTTGCGACCGCGCTCTTTGAGCATGATCGCCAACTTGGCGGCCGTCGTCGTTTTGCCTTGGCCTTGCAGACCGCACAACATCAGAATCGTCGGTCGATCCTTGGCAAACGGAATGCGATGATCGACCGGACCCATCAGGGCGACAAGTTCGTCGTAAACAATGCGGATGATTTGCTCGCTGGGGTCAATTCGTGAAATGACCTCCTGGCCCAGCGACCGCTCGGTGACGCGCTG
>JANNLP010000081.1:0-11672 GCA_031396905.1 Gemmataceae bacterium | reverse complement strand
CGCGGCCCAACGCTCGCGAGTCACTACCGTGGCGATCACCTTTGACCAAAACATCGGCACGCCGCTCGCGTCAGCCTTCCAACTCCAGAATCAAAAGTCCATGCTCATGCCGACGCTTGGCGCTGTCGTGGACAACAGCGGCCCGACAACAGTCGTGACGTTGAGCTTCAGCGGCAGTTCCGTCGAATCCGGCTCGCTGGCCGATGGCCGATATACGCTGACGATCTTCGCCGGCTCGATCAACGGAGGCAACTTCGACGGCGATATGGCCACACCGGGTAATAACGATTACGTGCGGGCTTCGACCGGCATTCCGCCCAACAACATCTTTCGCCTCTTCGGCGACAACGATGGCGACGGCACTGCGGCCGCCAACGACTTCATCCAGTTCCGCCTCGCGCTCGGTGGCAACGACGCCATGTTCGACTTTGATGGCGATGGTGCCGTCGCTGCTAGCGATTTCATCCAATTCCGACTGCGGTTTGGTGGGTCGATATGACGTAGTGGGCAACGAAGATGTGAGACAGGAGACTCCGATCCTGACCCACATCGCATTCGCTCACTTTCGGTAACGATTGACCTCCTTTAGCGACCGCGAAGACGAGGGGCCGCACGACGACACTGAGGACGCCGATCGCCTATTAATACTTGTCTGGGCATAGGATAACGTCATTCCGCAAGTTCGCTGAAAGGTTTCTGGGCGAGGCGGTAATACACGGGGTCGACCGCCGTGACCGAATCGCTAGAAACGCGGGCTAGCCTATTGATCCGCATCCGCGATCCGAAGGACGATGCGTCGTGGCGGGAGTTTGTGCGGCTGTACGCGCCGCTGGTCTACGGGTTCGCTCGGCGGCGGGGACTGCAAGACGCCGACGCTGCCGACCTGGTTCAAGACGTGCTCCAGCAAGCCGCGACGGCCGTCGGTCGGCTCGAATACGACCGCGAACGCGGGACGTTTCGCAGTTGGTTATTCCGAGTCGTTCGCAATCGGCTCAACAACTGGTTGCGTGCCCAGCGACCGACCGACCGTGGGACCGGCGACAGCGATATGCAAGTCATGTTGGAACACGAAGCGGCGCCGGCCGGCGACGAGGATCAATGGGATCAGGAATACGAACGACGGGTCTTCGCGTTCGCCGCCGAACAAACTCGCCCGGAGTTTGAGCCAACAAGTTGGCAAGCGTTTTGGCGAACGGCGGTCGAAGGAAAGACGCCGGTCGAGACGGCTGATGCGTTGGGAATCACTGTCGGTGCCGTATACATCGCCAAGAGCCGCGTGATCGCCCGCATTCGGCAAAAGGTGCAAGACCTGGAAGATCAATGACCACGACGCTGACATGTCCGGACCGAATCATGTGGAAGCACTTGGTGGATGGATCGTTGCCGCCAGCGCAATGCAGCGAATTGACGACGCATTTGGATACCTGCATTGACTGTCAAACAACGGTTGAGACTTTAGCCGAAGGCGACCGACCATTGTCGATATCGGTGCCCCACGATGGGCACGGTGTTGCGGAATGCACGCCGGCACTGGACCGAGTCATCGCGCAGTTCAATTCTTGGTCGAATGCATCTGGCGTCTTGCCTGTGACGACGGCGGGCGTTGAACCGCAGCCGACCTTTCTGGACCCGCCCTACGATCCGACACATCTCGGCCAATTGGGACGGTACGGCATTCTGGAAGTTTTGCGCCGTGGCGGCATGGGTTGGGTTTTCAAAGCCGTTGATCCGAAACTCAATCGCATCGTGGCGATCAAAGTGATCGCCCCGCAGCTCGCAGGAAGTTCCGCAGCCCGGCAACGATTCGCCCGGGAAGCACATGCCGTCGGGGCCATTCGCCATGCCCATGTCATTGACGTGTATTCCGTTGAAGAAACCTCGGAGGGCGTGCCTTATTTGGTCATGGCATTCATCGACGGCATGTCGCTCCAGGAACGGCTCGACCAGACCGGCGCTTTGCCGCTTCGTGACGTATTGCGCATCGGTAGACAAATTGCCGAGGGTTTGGCCGCCGCCCATGCCCGCGGCTTGATCCACCGCGACATCAAGCCCGGCAACATCCTGTTGGAAACCAGCACGAATCGCGCTCTCGTCAGCGATTTTGGGCTGGCCCGCGCGGTCGATGACGTGAGCCTGACCCAGAGCGGCGTGGCGGCCGGCACGCCACAATACATGTCACCCGAGCAAGCCCGCGGCGAATCGGCCGATCAGCGCGGCGACCTGTTCAGTCTCGGCAGCGTCCTTTATGCCATGTGTACGGGGCATCCGCCGTTCCGTGCGAAGGCCAATCTCGCTGTCCTGAACCAAATCTGCGAGGCGACGCCGCAACCGATTCGCGAAATCAACCCCGGCATTCCCGAATGGCTCGTCGGAGTGATTGCGAAGCTGCACGCCAAACGACCGGAGGATCGCTTCGCTTCGGTCGCCGAAGTGGCCACGGCGCTTGAGCGACAGGTCGCATTGCCGGCGCCGCGCCGGCGTATTCCGAAGTGGGCGGCCATCGTATTGCTCGCGCTGTTCGGGCTGGCCGCCGCCGAAGCGAGTGGCGTCACCAACCTGGCCAGCGTGGTGATCCGCATCTTTACGCCGGATGGCACACTGGTCGTTGAAATCGACGATCCGGCTATTAGGGTGGCCATTGAAAATGACGGCAAAGAAGTTGTGGTGACCGGACCTAGCATTCAGGAGCTGCGGCTGCGGACCGGCGCGCACAAGATTCACGCGACCCAAGATGGTAAGCCGTTGGCGCTGAAAGAGGACGTCGTCATCATCACCCGCGGTGAAAAACGGATTCTCCGCATCAGTCGGGAAGACGTCGCCGCTCTGGGTGTGCAGCAACGGTTGGACCAGGCCGTCAGCTTGTACGAGCGTGGGGCGCGGCTACGAACGGAGGACTCCGTTGCCGCCGAGCGCATCCTGCGGCAAAGCATCAGCACCTTTGAGCGGTTGGCGGCCGAATCGCCAAATGACAACCGCTACCCGAAGCATTTGGAGCAATGCCGCTGGTATCTGGGTTCAACTCTCAACCTGCAAAGTGCGCGCCTGATTAACGATCCGCCAATTACGGACGCGAAAGTCAAACGGGCTTTGGCACTGAGCGCTGAAGCAACGAAATTGATGCCGAACGACTATGGAATCGTACACACCCTCGCAATGTGTCACTACCGCGCCAAGGACTGGAAAGCAGCCCTTGCCATGGCGAACAAATCCGTGTCGCTGACCGGGGGCGCCCGTTCCGAAGTGTGGTTCTTGCTGTCCATGGTGCACTGGCAGTTGGGCGACAAGGCCAAAGCCCGGGAGAATTATGATCTCGCGGTGGCTTGGATGGACAGAAACCCACAGCACAAAGAACTTCCGTCCCGAAAAGTGGAAGCCGCCCAATTGCTCGGTATCACGTCGCCAGGCAAGTAATTTCTCGTCTGATCACCAACAATTCGTGAAAGACTTTCGCGCTAGCCGGTAATGCTCAGAATGCAGTGCCGCGCGGTGCATGCTATCGCGCCGAATTTTCGCCAAATCGAGGAATGACACATGTTTCGGACCAACGACCGCCGGACCCTCGCACGGAATGCCTACCGCCGGCGGTTGTTTCGACCCATGGTGCGGACCCTAGAAGAGCGGGTAACACCGACGGTGTTTACGGTGCTCAACAATGCGGATGCGGGGGTTGGGTCGCTGCGGCAGGCGATCATGGACACGAATGCTACCTCTGGCTCGGATGTGATCCTCTTTTCCCTGCCAGCAGGACCGCAAACAATCAGCCTGCAAACGGCGTTGCCTGTGATCAGCGATGGCGTTAGCATCCGTGGCCCGGGCGCAGGACTACTCACTATTCGCCGCGATCCTGCTGCTGCAACGCAGTTCGGGATCTTCTCAGTCAATGACGGTGATTTTACAAATCTCACGACTGTATACTTCGAGGACATCACAATCAGTGGGGGCAGATCGGCCGGTAATGGCGCCGCGATCAACGTTGTGGGGGACGCACTCGCCTTAGGTGACATGGTTTTTCAGGACAATTCTGCTTTCGGCCACGGCGGCGCGGTCGATATCACGCAAGGAATTCTCACTGTCAATCATTGCACGTTTGCCTTCAACATCGCCGGCGGTAGCGGCGGCGCAATCGCAGTTCACAGTGGGCTTGGGAACTATCTCATTGGATCGACCTTTGTGGCTAATTTTGCCGGGAGCAGCGGTGGCGGAGGCGCGGTTGCATTTCTAGGCACTTCCGGAACCGTTTGGATTACGCGGTGTACAATCACCGAGAATGTTGCGGCCGGCCTGAATGGTGGTGGCGGGCTGTACTGCGATTCGCCTGACACCATAATGCTGTCCGATACCATCGTATCCGGCAATACGGGCGAGTTCGGTTTTCCCGACGATGTGTTGACTCCGGGGAAAGTCAGCGCGCGAGGATTGGCGATTGGACTGATCACAGGCATCGCAACCTATCACGATCAGGGCGACAATCTTGTCGGGGCCGACTTGAAGCTCGGGTCGTTCGGCTACCACGGCAGTTCGGCACCGGTCATTCCGCTTGGTCCGGGAAGCAAGGCCATCGACGCCGGGATTACGGTGGGGAACGGGTTCGACCAACGCGGGTTTCCCCGGCCCGCGGGCAAGGCGTTTGACATCGGAGCCTACGAAGCTCAGGAACCGACGGTGCCGCTCTTTAATGTTGTGTTCCCTTCAGTCACCACGTCGGGCGCTGCGGTCTATCCCTTTCCGATCACTTATCAAGACAAAGACTTTGACGTAGGCAGCTTGGACGTGAGCTCACTCGACGATAATGATGTGTATGTCACGGGGCCGAACGGGTTCAACGTACCCGGCCACTTTGTCAAATCAACTACTGTCGGCATCTTGACCACGGCAACTTACGAATTCACTCCGCCCGGCGGGTCGTGGGACGGAGCCGACAACGGAACTTACACAGTCTATCCCAACCTCGATCAGGTGTTCGATACGACCGGCTTTGCCGTCAAGCCGCCCATAACCTTGGGGACGTTTCAAGTTGACACGAACTACATTGTCACGAACGTCAACGATGGTCCGGTGACGAAGGCCGGCGATTTACCCGGCAGCCTGCGGCAGGCCATCTTTGACTCGAATGCGTTCGCGGGGGCCGACACGATTTTGTTCGATTCCACCATGTTCAACGTCGCGCAAACAATCGGCATAACGGCAGGCGTAATGTCGATTAGTGGATCGCTGACGATCGACGGGCCGGTTGCAGGCAAGCTGACTCTCGACGCCAAGAGTAAGAGCGCGGTGCTAACCGCTCAGTCGCAGCAAAGCGTCATCGTTCTGAACCATCTGACGATCACCGCGGCCGGAAGTTCGACGGCCAGTGCGATCGCCGTCGTCGTCAATAGCCTCACGATGAACGACTGCGTCATCGCCGGCAACAAGATACGCGGACTCTATTGCGAAGGGTCGTTGACACTGACGGATTGCGTCATCGCCAACAATGCAGTTGCATCCGGAACCGCTGGAGTGCTTGCAAATGGAAATACCGTCATCATTCGATGTACCTTCGCCGATAACGTGACGACGTCGCAGAACGGATCAGCCGGCGGTCTAAACTTTGTCGGTGAGTCGCTGACTTTGGACTCGTGCACATTTGTGAATAACGCAACCACGCAAATGGGCGGCGGGCTTCGGATTAGTCCTTTCAATTCCACTCCGTCCGTAGTCATTCGCAATTGCACGTTTTCTGGCAACAAAGCCAATGCCGGGGCCGCGATCGGCGTCGAGGCAAACGTCGAAGCGCTCCTAATTCAGAATTCCACTATCGCCAACAACGTGGCCAACACCGCGGGAGGCGGCATCGGTGAAGTATGGACGTCTTCGGCCGTCTTAACGTTGGAAAGTACGATTGTTTCTGGCAACAAGGCGACGGCCGAGCCGACGTTCGCGAATTTCATCGTCAACGGCCTCAGCGCCAAGTCCTGCGGTCTTGCCGATACGACTGGCATCGCAAACTTTCTGAATCAAGGTGGCAATGTCATCGGCGGTGACTTCAACCTGTCACCATTGGGCAACTATGGCGGCACAACACAAACATTTGCTCTGGCTGAAGGCAGCGCGCTGATCGACAACGGCAGCAACCCGGCTAACCTCACGACCGATCAGCGAGGCTTCGAACGCAACAAAGGTGCTGGAATTGACATCGGCGCCTTTGAGGCCGTGCGGCCAACCGCCAACCCTGGGACATTCGCCAACATTGCTGCGCCAGGCGGAACAACCTACTCGCTGACAGTCACCTACAACGACGACGACGGCACCATCCTCGTCGGTTCACTGGACGGGAATGATCTTCGCATCACCGGCCCGGACGGATTCGACGTCTTGGCGACGTTTAAGAGCGTTGACAACAATACGAACGGGAAGACGCGGGTCGCCCAGTATGAATTCACACCACCCGGCGGTACGTGGACCGCCATCGACAAAGGCACTTACACCGTCAGCATCGAAACCGGTCAAATCTTGGACACGACGGCTCTCGGCGTCGCAGCCGGCGTGCTTGGTTCATTCCAGGTCACGATCCCTGACATCACATCTCCGACCGCGCTTCTCACGTTCAGCGATATCCCGATCATGGGCGCGACGTTGCACACTCTACAGGTGACGTATTCCGACGATGTCAGAGTCAAAGTTAGCACAATCGACGGCTTGGATATTCGCGTCAAAGGGGGTCCGTCTGGATTCAACGTTTCGGCGACACTCCAAGGCGTGGACGTGAACATTGATGGCTCGCCGCGCCTTGCCACATACACCTTTGCCGCCCCGGGTGGCCAATGGGACGGGTTTGATTTGGGTACTTACACCGTGAACATTGAAGGCAGCCAAGTCATGGACACTGCCGGGCTAGCGGTCAATGCGGTCACGCTCGGCACATTCACATTTGATCTACTGAACACCGTGGTCTGGGATGGCGGGCCGACTGGCAATGGCACCGACTGGCACATTGCCTCGAACTGGAACCATGACAAACTGCCCGTCTCCACCGACGACGTGTTTATTAACACGGCCAAGACCGTCGCGTTAAATGCCAGCGCGACGATCAAGAGCCTGAACTGTGCCACGTCGCTGACACAAATTGGTGGCACACTCACCATCAGCGCGGCCTCGTACGTCAACGGTGCGTGGGTGTTGGACAGCAATTGCATATTGAGCGGTGCTGGCGACCTCACCCTGAGCGGCAACTCGACGTGGTCGGGCGGAAACATAATCGGAAGCGGCAAGTTGCGGATCGCCGCCGGTGCTACACTTGCCATAACGACGAACGGCTTTAGGCAATACGCTCGTCAAGTCGAGAATAGTGGGACGGTGGTTTGGTCCGGCGCAAACGGCGTTGACACCGGCGCTGGCGCAAGTTGGACCAACCTCGCCGGCTCGTCGTTCGACGCGCAAGCCAACAACCAAATGTGGGGCGGCAACTTCACGCCGTTCACCAACCAACCGAACAGCACTTTTAAGCGCTCGACAGGCTCGGGCACAGTGGTTTTCGGTGAGGCGTTCAACCATCAAGCCGGCCCCATTACGATCTCCAGCGGTATATTGCAACTCGTCGCCGGCGGCATTTGGCCAAACGATGTGACCTTCACCGGCAACCTGCACCTCACTCGCGGCACCTTTGCCCTGCAAAAAGTCAGCGGCGACCGCCTGACCGTCGCCAACACCAACGACCCCGGAGCGACCGTGACTGCTTCGCTTGAGGTGACAGAACTTAATCAGACGGGTAGTACGCTCAACATCAGTGGCACGTCTTCGGCCGGCAAATGGACAATGAGCGGCGGTTTGCTGGACGGCGCGGGTGATCTCACCGTTGCCGGCGCATCGACGTGGTCTAGTGGCTTATTGACCGGAACGGGGAAGTTACTGATCGCCGGTAAACTGGCCATGACAACAATCAACCCATTGCAATACGCTCGGCCGATCGAGAATAGCGGTGAAGTGGTGTGGACCGGGCCGCAGGTCGTTAACTCATTTGCTGGCGGCAGTTGGACCAACCGCGCCGGCTCGTCGTTCGACGCGCAAGCCGATCAGGATTGGGGAAACTTCGCCGCGCCGTTCACAAACCAACCGGGCAGCACGTTCAAGTGCTCGGCGGGCACAGGATCGGCCCGCTTCAGTGAGGCGTTTCATCATCAATCGGGCCCTATCGAGATCTCCAGCGGATTCTTGCAACTCAACGGTGGCGGCACCTGGCCCAACTACGTGACGTTCACCGGCGACCTGCGACTCCTGCACGGCACCTTTTCCCTGCAAAAACTCAGCGGCGACCGACTCACGGTCGGCGAATTCTTTGGCAACCTTGTTTCGGTCACGGGTTCTCTTCAGGTGGCCGAACTGATTCACGACAACGGCACCCTCAACATTAACGCGACATCAACGGTCGGCAAATGGACGATGACCGCCGGCATATTTGACGGCACCGGCGATTTCTCCGTGACCGGTCAGGCGACCTGGTCGGGCGGTACCCAAAAGGGTTCGGGCACGACGATCATTTCGAAGAACGTAAACTTGCATATCAACACCGCGTCGATCCACGTCGCTCTTGAAAGTCGAACTTGGTCCAACCACGGTATGGTGACCTGGACTGGAGGCAACGCCATCATCGCAGGTTATGGCGGCTCCTGGACCAACAATTCCGGCAGCAATTTTGATGTCCAAAGCCCTAGTGGTGGGGCATACTATTCTAGCGGTGCGCTAACCTCATTCATCGTTGGTGTCGGGGCCACGTTTAAGAAATCCGTCGCCGCCGGCACAACGCTCTTTCAGATGCCGTTTACTAACCACGGTACCGTGCAAATCGACACAGGCACTTTGCATCTGAGCGTAGGACTTACCAACTACACCGGCTCAACGCTCGCCGGCGGCAGCTTTTTTGTGTCTGGCACGCTCCAGTATTCCGGTGGCGATGTCATCACGAATGCGGCGTCGATCACGCTGGACGGACCTGCCGCGTCGATCCAGAAGTCAGACGGCTCAAATGCCCTGTCCAACCTCGCCACCAACACGATGGCCGGCCATCTGACGCTGCAAAGCGGCGGCTCGCTCACTGTCATCAATACCTTCATCAATCACGGGTTGGTCGTCATTGGCATCGGTAGCCAGATAGCAACCGCTGCGGGCGATTACGTTCAAGCGGCTGGCGAAACCACCGTGGCTGGCACGCTTGACCCCTTCGGTTCGTTTTTGCTTCAAGGCGGCACGCTCAACAGCACGGGGACTGTTCTCGCCCCGATCGTCAACTCGGGCGGCACAGTGAGTCCCGGCAATTCACCCGGTATTCTCACTGTCAACGGCGATTATGTGCAAAGCGGAACCGGCACGCTGAACATCGAACTGAATGGCCTCACTCCGGGTTCGCAGCACGACCAGCTCGCCGTCAACGGCATCGTGACACTCGGCGGCAGTCTCCTGGTAACGCTTGGCTACACGCCGCAGGTCGGCGACAGCTTTATCGCCGTGAGCAACGACGGGACGGACACGATCAGCGGCACCTTCACGGGCCTCAGTGAGGGTGCGTTCATCAATCTGCCCACGGGCCGATTGCAAATCACCTATCAAGGCGGGTCGGACAACAACGACGTTGTGTTGACGGCAGTGCCGCCGCTCGTCGTGCCGGCCAAAGTATCCAGCACGACCATCAACGACGGATCGGCTCAGAGGTCGCGCGTGACCTCAATCCAGGTAGCCTTTGATACATTGGTGACGTTCGTCGGCTCTCCTGCGAGCGCCTTTGCGCTGAACCGGCAACCGGACAACGCGCTGGTGGTGCTGAACGCTGCGGTTAACAACACCGGCCCCGGCACACTGGTGACCTTGACCTTCATCGGCGGAGCGGTCGAATTCGGCTCGCTCGCCGACGGCCGGTACACGCTGACGGCATTGGCCGACCAGTTCACAAGTGGTCTGGATGGCGATGGCAACGGCGTTGCCGGCGACAACTATGTTCTGGCGAGCAGCGTTGCACCGAACCCACCGACCAACATCTTCCGCCTCTTCGGCGACGCCAACGGCGATGGCACGGTCGCCGCTAACGACTTCATCCAATTCCGCCTGGCCCTGGGCGGCAACAACCCGATCTTCGACTTTGACGGCGACGGCGCGGTCGCGGCCAGCGACTTTATCCAGTTCCGGCTGCGGTTCGGCGGGTCTATATGAATTACGCCGTTCGTCGGCGATAACGGATTAGGGGGCATAGTTCGAATCGCGGAACCCCGCATTGTATGATGCGAGCAGTTGGTGATGCCCATCGTGTCGGCAAGGGCTCAGACGACAAATGAAGCTGGCGGACATCATCAATTCCGATTGTGCCCGGTCGAACGCCACGGAGTCGACTATCTAATCGAACAGTTGGGCGTGATCCAGCGACGGTCATATTGAATCCCCGGTCAGTCGCGGGGGACCCAGGGGTATTTATCACTTATGAGTGACGAAGAGAAGCCGTTGACGCAATGGTACAACGAGTTAGCGTCGCAATATCGTCGGTACGGAAAGCCGCGGATCATGCTCTTGATCATTTCCGATGAAGGCGGTGGAAAGATATTGGCGATGACTGTGAAGCGCTTCACGCTCCGATCTGGCGCGCGTCGGTCCGACACACCTGTGGCGATCAACCGGAGACAATTTGGATGAATGGCAATACTGCTTATTTGGACTTGCGGTCTTATTCAATGGACAGAGCCGGGATTGAACCGGCGACCTAGCGATTTTCAGTCGCTCGCTCTACCAGCTGAGCTATCTGTCCTCGTTCTCGAAATCTACAGCTTGGCGGACGTTCCGTCAACCAATCGCCCGGCCCAGCGTGATGCCGCGAAGGAAGATGCCGCTGACCGTGATGCCCAGCGTCAGCCATGCCAGCGCCTTCCAGTTTTCCGGGCGGAACGGGAAGGTGAACGTCCCGTTAGTCCACGGCTGCTTCGGCGGCGGGATGGGCCGGCCGCGCTCGGCATACGCCATCTCTTCGGCCGACGGATTGAGGATGGAGTCCGGCAAAGCCGGCTGCGGCGGCGGCTTGTTGGCCGGGCCGTCCGCCAGCGCATACGGATCATCGGCTCCCTCATCGACCCAGATACGCTTGAGAGATTGATGCTTAGGGACAGTGTCAGGTTCGCTCACCGACGTTCCGCGAAGGCCATAAGCGCTCTCGGACGCTCGCGACATTTTGCCTTCGGCCGTCGGCTTCGGTGGCGGGATCAAAATGCCCGGTGATTCAACATAGGTGTCCTTCTTGCGAATCCTCACCCAACCGACCAGGTGAGCCAGGCGACCATACAATCGCGCGGCAATCACGATGCCGATGGCCATGATGATCGCGCCGAATGGCGAAAGCGCCCACGAAAAGCGAAACATGGCAAACCAGCCAAGTCCGATGATGGCGTAAGCCGCGGCGACGGCCGCGTAGTAGGCAATCAAACGATCGGGTCGCTTGACCAATCGCCGATACGCTTCGTCGGCCATCTCCGTATGCGCCGGGTCGGCGTTGGGCGCTCGCTGGAGCCTCACCCCGGTTCCGTTTGTGGTCGCCGGGGTATTGTCGGCGCTGATCGTGATCGGTTTCGGGATCGTGATGCCGGCCCGAACCGAGGCGGGCACTCGCGCTCTCGAGCGGGTCCTTGGCTTTCAGGAGTTTCTCAACCGAGTCGAAGGCGATCGGC
>JANNLP010000808.1:0-5926 GCA_031396905.1 Gemmataceae bacterium | reverse complement strand
GTCGGTCAACATCGCCGAGAACACGACGGCTGTCACGACCGTCACCGTCACCGATGCTGACTTGCCGGCGCAGACCCTGACATACTCGATCAGCGGCGGTGCCGACGCGGCCAGATTCACCATTGACGTGAACACCGGCGTACTGACCTTTGTCGCCGCGCCGGACTTTGAGTTGCCCACTGACTTCGGCGGCGACAACATCTACGACGTGATTGTGCAGGTCAGCGATGGCGCGGGCGGCATCGACACGCAGGCCCTCGCCGTTGCCGTGACCAACATCAATGAAGCTGGCATTTCGGTGTCGCTGATTAGCGGCAATACGACGGAAGCCGGCGGCACGGCAACATTCAGCGTTGTCCTCACGGGCGGGCCTTCCGGCGATGTGACCATCAACATTTCGTCAAACAACCCGACTGAGGGAACGGTGTCCACATCGTCGCTGTTGTTTACCAGCGCCAACTGGAACATCGCGCAAACCGTAACCGTGATGGGAATTGACGACCTGATTGATGACGACGACGTGTCATACCTGATTATTACTTCGCCGGCCAGCAGTTCCGATGCGGATTACAACGGGCTGAACGCGACCGATGTAATTGTCGTTAACTCCGACGACGACACGGCGGGCATCATCGTGACGCCGACTGCCGGGTTGATCACGACGGAGGCGGGCGGCACCGCCATCTTTACCGTAGTGTTGACCAGTCAGCCGACCGCTACGGTGACAATTGGCCTCAATTCAAATCGCGTTGGTGAAGGCACGGTTAGCATTGCTTCACTAACATTCGACGCCAGCAATTGGAACATCGCGCAGTCGGTGACGATCACGGGTGTCGATGATTCATTTGCAGATGGCGATGTTGTTTTCAACGTCGTGACCAATGTGGCGACCAGTGGCGACATTGGTTATGCTGGGCAAGACCCGGCCGACGTTTCTGTGACCAATCGCAATGATGATGCAGCGGGTTTGAACGTTGTCGCCAACGGCAGCCTCATTGTCGATAACAAAGGGACGACGGCGACCGTGATGGTGTCGCTCACGAGCCAACCGTATGGCCCGGTCACCGTGCAGATCATTTCGGGCAACGCGGGCGCTTTATCGGTTGAGCCGATCTTTGTTACTTTCGCCGGCCCGGATTGGGCAACGGGTGTGCCGGTAATCATGAAGGGTGTCAACAGCAACCGTGCGCCCGGCGATGTCGTCGTCCCTGTAGATTTTGTTGCATCCAGTTCCGACGCGGGTTACGCGGGGCAGACAGCTGACACGAACGCCCTCAGCCGGGCATTTGCGATTATCACACAGCCACCTTATAGTCCGCCGCCGCGTTTGGGACCCGTCAGCGGCCCAACGATAAATCCTGAGTTGCCGTCAACGGTTCCCGTTAACGCCAATCCTCAAGGCCCTGGCGAGTTCGAGCAAAGTTTACCAGGGGGAAGCGGTGGCGGCGGTAGCGCCAACGAGTCCTTCGTGGCACCTGAGACCATCAAGAGTGTCCCGGTCGTTGAAGTGGTCACCACCGAAAGCGTTCTCGTGGACCATTCAGCACCGATACCGACGTCGGAGCTCATCACAGCTTACAAGCCGGTGATCGTGGTCGATAGTGGCACGCAATTCGTCGTTCACCGTAACCAGATGGACAAGGTGGACGACGAATTGACCGATGAAAAAACCGCTCGTGCATCCACGGCTCGCTTGGCAATGGGCAGCGTGGTGATTGCGTCAGCGGGCTGCGTGTTGTGGAGTCTGCGCGGAGCGGCATGGTTGTTGTCAGCCGTGGCATCGGCAGCACCATCGTGGACCGCCTTGGATCCGATGGCGCTGCTGATGGCTCGCCAGAAACGCCGCGATGAGGACGAAGACGAATCCCTCGCCGACTTGACCAAAAAGGCCAACAAGATTTAACCCCTGGGTGCCCCCCGCTAAGGGACTTACATCATGCGATTCTGGTACATCACCCGGCTGACCTTCGCTCTCGCGGCTCTTATGCTCAGCCTGCTGTTCCTGGCTTATGGGTTGGGTCTGATTCCGGATGCCGAGTCGCTGTCGCTCGATAGCCGCGGCGGTTTGGCCAAGACGCTGGGAATCGAGGCCGCCAATGCCGTGCAGGCCGACAATGTCAAACCGTTTGAAGGCGTGGTTCGTCAGGTGCTGGATTCGGGAACCGACTTGTTATCAGCGGGCTTGCGCAATGCCGCCGGCGACCTGATCGCCGACGTGGGTGAACATGCGCAGAACTGGAAGGATCCCGGCGAAAAATCGACATCGACCCATGTTTGGATGTGGCTGGACTTAAACGGCGCGCCGTGGGGCCGGGCCGAGTTTACGTTCAAGCCATTGGCCCAATCCAAGTTCTTCGGCTTGTGGCCGGGCGGTCCGGTGGGTCGTTTGTTTGCGTTCTGCGGTGTCACCTCAATTGTGTGTTTCGGCTTTTATCTCTGGTATGTCATGGGCCGCGTGCTCGGGCAATCGGATGCTGGCATTCCGCAGCGCGTGCGTGCCACGTTGGACACGCTGGCCGAGGGTGTGCTGGTATTGGATAAGCAGAACCGCATCGCCCATGCCAATCGCGCCTTTGCCAAGCTGGCTCAGATAACGACGGAAGAACTGCAATTGCGCACCGTCGATGACTTGTGTTGGACGAGGCCGCGCGGCGCGATCACGGCCGACGCCGCCATGCCGTGGGAGGCGGCCGCCCGCGATGGCATCACCCGCATTGGTGTGCCGCTCATGCTCACGCCGAGCGAGATTGATGAATACATGGTTTCGGTGAATGCGACGCCGATCCTCACCGACACCGGCGAATCGCGCGGCATCCTCGCGACCTTCGACGACATGACCGAAATGGAGAAGCGCAACACGTCGATGCAAGAACTGCTGCACAAGTTGAAGCAATCGCGGACGGAAATTCATAGACAGAATCAGGAATTGAAACTACTGGCCACGCGCGATCCGCTGACGTTGTGCCTGAATCGCCGAGCGTTCTTCACCGAGTTGAATCCGCTCTACGAACAGTCCGCGCGAACGGGCTCACCGCTTTCCGCCGTGATGGTTGACATCGACAAGTTCAAAAAGATCAACGATCAATTCGGGCATGCCACGGGCGATCAAGTGTTGTTCCAGGTCGCGGAACTGCTGCGCAACCGCTCGCGGACCACGGACGTGGTGTGTCGGTATGGCGGTGAAGAATTCGCACTGATCCTGCCGCAAACCGACATTGATGTCGCGGCCGACATCGCCGAGCGGCTGCGGATCGCGCTGGCCGATTCCGCAATCGCCGGCGTGCCCGTAACCGCCAGCTTCGGCATTTCCGCGTTGCAGCTAGGCCCGACCGGCCCGCAGAGCCTGCTCGATCAGGCGGATAAGGCGCTGTACGCCGCCAAGCGCGGTGGCCGCAACCGCGTCAACCGCTTCAGCGATACCGGCACCGATGAATCCATCACGGCGATGGACTCGCTCAGCAACATACCTTCGCCCTCGGACACACCCATCCGGCCCAACTCGGCGATTCCGTATCCCGCGGTCACCGCACTGATTTCAGCGTTGGCGTATCGCGATAACATGACGGCCGAGCATAGCCGCCGTGTTGCCGACTTTTGCGTCACCGTCGGCCGCAGCATGTTGTCGCAAAGCGACTGTTACACGCTGGAAGTGGCCGCTCTTCTGCACGATATCGGCAAGCTCGGCGTGCCTGACGCGATCTTGTTCAAAGCCGGCAAGCTCACCGACGAAGAGTTCAAGATCATGCGACTGCACGATCGCATGGGCGTCGAGATCATTTCGGCGGCGTTCGCATCCGAATCGCTGACCCGCATCGTCGGCAGTTATCAGACGAAGTATGGCAGCACAGTCGGCGCGACCGGCACCCCGGTCGGCATGTCGATTCCATTGCCCGCACGACTGCTCGCCATCGCCGACGCTTTCGATTCCATGACCACGGATCGCTCGTGGCGAAAAGGCTTTAACCGTGATGAGGCCTTCGCGGAGCTTCGCCGCTGTGCCGGGCCGCAGTTCGACCCGGCACTGGTCGAGCGGTTCATCGGCGTCATCTCAGCGCAAATCGGCCCACACGAACCGTCGATGACAGTTTCTAAAGAAACAGCGCTCCGGATTGGTGCGTTGATCGAACATCTGGCCGCCGCCATTGATAGTCAAGACGCCCCAGCACTGGCGACGCTGGCCGAACAAATGGTCGCCGAAGCAAACGAATGCACATTGCCCGTGCTGGCCGACGCCGCGAACCAACTGAAAGAACTTGCGGAACGGGCCGGAGACTGGAGCGAAATCGCGTCGCTCGCCAAGAACATGCTGGATGTGTGTCGGTCAACGCAAAGCGTCTACATGCGCGCCGCCTACAACGAAGCCAAAAACATCCCGGAACTGGTGACGCTCAAGTCCGGCGCGATGCCGAAGCCGCTCGACGACTTCGGCGATGAACCGGCGATCCAGATGCAGCTCATGGCCAGTACCGCCCCGCCCGAAGTCGAAGACGAAGACGAAGAATCAATCTTCTCCAGTGGCGATGGCGACATCCAGCCCAGCACCGCCGACATCGAGTCACGGCGGCAATACCGGCGGTCTCTTGTCTTACCGCAATGACGTTGCACAAATTACTTTACTGCTCGCGAATGCGGGGGACTGATAGAATGAAGCGGGCCGGGCACAACGCCTGGCTCTTTTTGTTGGGCCGTTCCCATGGCGCGATCAAACACGGTTCTTGGCAAGGTCTTGGCGTTTGAGATCATTGGTCTGATTGCTGGATGGCTGGCAATGTTCGGAGTCCTCGGTTTTCTTCTGCGGCCCGACTATATGGACGGCACGCTCTATTTTTTCTGGTACTTTGTGGGCCCATTTGTCGGTGCCAATGCGGGCATCATTTTCGCATTGCGCGATACCAGCCACCCGTCGACATCCGAAACTAATTCAATTTAGGACTTACCCGATGTTCACCGGACTGGTTGAAACCCTGGGCAAGGTTCGCGCCGTCGAAGATGACGGTTCCGGCGGAAAGAACCTCGACATTGCCTCGACGTTTGCCACCGAATTGGCCCTCGGCGAGAGCGTGGCAATCAATGGCTGTTGCCTGACGGTCGTGACTGTTGACCGTGATATTTGCAGGTTCCAGGTGGGGCCGGAGACTTTGGCGAAGACAGATCTTGGCCGGCTTGGCATTGGCGACCGGGTCAATCTTGAGCGATCATTGCGGTTTGGCGACCGGCTCGGTGGGCACCTCGTCACCGGGCATGTGGATGGCATCGGTATAATTGCCGAGCGGGTGACTTCCGGCGATTGGCAAACCGTCTGGTTCACTGGTCCGGCGGTGCTGATGCGCTTGCTCGTGCCCAAAGGCTGTGTTGCCGTCGATGGCGTGAGCCTGACGGTGGTCGATGTGCTGTTGGATCGATTCAGTATCATGTTGATTCCGCACACGCTTTCGGTGACCACGCTGGGAATCAAGAACGTCGGCGACGCGGTCAACCTGGAAGCGGACTTGATCGGGAAGTATGTGGCGAAATGCGTAACACCTTACCAGTAGACGAAGTACCACGCCACACGCTCGGCTTCATCCGCGCCCGCCTGGCCGAGTACGGCGTACGGCCCAAGAGCAAGCTCGGGCAGAACTTCCTCATCGACTTGAACCTTCTTGATGTATTGGTGGACGCGGCCGACTTGCAGCCCAGCGATCTCATTCTCGAAGTCGGCTGCGGCACTGGTAGTCTCACAGTAAGGTTGGCTAAGCAGGCCGGTGCGGTTGTCGGCGTGGAAATCGATTCGGATCTCAATCAGTTGGTTAGCGATCTGCTGCCGAACAATCTTAAGGTCGAGATTATCAACGCCGATGTGTTGCGCAACAAAAACGCGCTGAACCCGGACGTTATCGCCAAGATCGACGAGATGCGGCAGCGGCATTCGTGTTCGACGTTCAAG
>JANNLP010000080.1:0-5543 GCA_031396905.1 Gemmataceae bacterium | reverse complement strand
ATTCCGCTGGGCAAGATGGTCCGCAACGAAATCCAGTCGATGCTGGAGCTTGCAGAGAAGCTCAAAACCCGCATCGTTGGGCAAGATCATGCGCTGGAAGCGCTGGCCCGTCGGTTGCGATCGAGCCGTGCGGGTCTTGTCGATCCGCGCAAACCGGTCGGCGTGTTCATGCTGGTCGGCCCATCCGGCACGGGAAAAACGGAAACGGCATTGGCCCTTGCCGATATTCTCTTCGGCGGCGAACGCGGGCTGACGGTCATCAACATGTCCGAATACAAGGCTGACATGATGGTCAGCCGGCTCACCGGACCGGCACCGGGCCTCGTTGGCTACGGCAAAGGCGGCGTGCTCACTGAAGCCGTTCGCCGTAAGCCGTATTCGATTGTTCTGCTCGATGAAATCGAGAAGGCCAACCCATCCGTGTGGGAGTTATTCTTCCAAGTCTTCGACAAAGGCATGTTGCAGGATGAGAAGGGTCAGGAAGCTGATTTCAAGAACACCATCATCCTGATGACCTCGAACGTCGGCACCGACACGATCATGAAGCACTGTGCCGACCCGGATACTCGGCCCGATCCGGCCGGGCTGAATGAAGTGCTGCGAGCCGACCTGCTGGCCAAGTTCCCGCCGGCGTTTCTCGGCCGGCTCGACGTGGTGGCCTATTACCCGCTGGCCGACGAAGTCATCCGCGGCATCATCGGCCTCAAGCTCAAAGGCGTGGGCAACCGCGTCCGCGAAAACCACAAAGCCGAGTTCAGTTATGACCCCAGCGTGATCGACGCCATCGCCTCGCGCTGCAAGGAAGTCGAAAGCGGCGCCCGCGTGGTGGACTCCATCATTGCCGGCACCGTGCTGCCCGAACTGTCGAAGGAAATCCTAGCCAAGATGGCCAGCGGCAAGCCCGTGGAGAAGGTTCACATCAAAACGGATGGCGCGGGCGGCTTCGGGTATGATGTGGCGTGAGTACGTATCCGTCATGACGCGAGGAAATGATAATTTTGGCGGCCTTTGCAGCACGACGCCCGTATTATCCGCTTGATGGGACCAACAACCGTCGTTCTTGATACCAACGTCCTGGAATCAGCGCTGCGGTCCCGACGCGGCGCATCGTATTTGTTATTATCGTTGGTAGGTACGGGTCGATTCGGGATCGCGGTTTCGGTCCCGCTGGTGCTGGAGTACGAAGATGTATTGCTTCGCCGGTCGGGTGATGCCGGACGGACGGTGAAAAAGGTCCGGGATCTGCTGGACTACCTGTGCGTCACCGCGAAACGACAGCGGATTTTCTTCCGTTGGCGTCCAACGCTGATTGACCCGAGTGATGATATGGTGCTCGAATTAGCCGTGGCCGCGGGCTGTAAAGTGATCGTGACCCACAATCGCCGGCACTTTCGCGGTGTCACCCTGTTTGGCATCCGAGTACTTAGCCCGGCCGATTTTCTCGGCGAGATTGGATATTTCGATGAGTAGATTGAGTATTCAACTGCCAAACTCGCTGCACAAACAACTGCGCGAATGTGCCGATGCGGAAGGTGCGTCCGTCGATCAGTTGGTCAGTTCGGCGGTTGCGGAAAAACTGGCCGCGCTGCTTGACCCGAATTACCTCGACACACGGGCAAAACGGGGATCGCGCAAGAAGTTTGAGGCTGTTCTTGAGTCGGTTCCCGATGTCGAGCCGCAGAAGCATGATCAGTTGCCGGATGGAGCCATACCGCGAGATTCGGTCCGGCCAAAACGGCGGAAATCGACATCATCGAACCGCGACAGTTAAAGTACTCGCTCGTTCAAAGGCGAAGCGCGGGAACGCGGCAGGCATCAGGACCGACGGCGCGGGCGGGTTTGGGGACGACGTGGCGTGAGCTTTTTGCTGTGGGGCAAAGCGGCGGAATGCAATGCAGGAGTCAGCTAACGCGATACCCGATTCCAAGCTGACTGTCACGTGCCCGTCTTGCGGCAACACCGCAACAGTGCCATGCGCATTTGCAGGCCATTCGGTAAGGTGCAAACGCTGCAAATGCAGTTTCGAAATTAAACCCGCGCCAATTGTGACAGAGACGCCAGTCGTCGCTTGTGACTCAATAATGCCGGCAGAGCGGTCGAGTAGCGCACCGCTGCGTTATTCCTGCGACCCGACAATATTTGCCGCTGGCCGAGGCCACCCGGAATTCCCCTGCCTTTCCCGCCTGTATTCTCCGGGTGGAAGAGTGCCATGCATAGATTTTTCGGAGTGGCTTGGAGATAGAGTCATTGCCGGAGATGCTGATGCGATTGTCGATTTCAAATGGAGAGTGGTCGAAGCCAACCCAGGTGTCGGAGTAGGAACCGATACGTTTCGGAGGCACTGGCAGGAGTCGGCCAAATCTGTGTTGCGCTACCCTTTAGAGAGACATCTTCGCAGTCACGCACCTGAAGCGTTTGTCGAGTTGCGAGTTGCTCTTTTGACAGTTCTCATTCACGAGAGTTTTGGCGGCTTCATCATGGCCAGCGACGCACCCCGGTACGTTGCCACAATAATGTTACCTCATGAATTGGAAGTGCTGGATATCGAGTCGCTCATCAAGCGAGCCAATGTATTTATCCGAATGATGAGAAAAGACACTCCATTTTGGGAGGACTTTCCACTATTCAAGGCGGACGCCTTGCTACCGTGGAACATTCCAAGGGTTGCCACTGTGTTAGAGTTTTGCCAAACCCTTCGCAAACTTCCGCATGGAAGCCGTTGCCATTTTATGGATGCGGTATCTCGTGCTGACACGCGTGCGGCGTCCGGTGCGCAGGCCTTAGAACAGGCAACGTCGTACGCAACTCGAAAACGTGGTCTGGATGCCGAAGAGTCCGCGAATCGAATTGTCAATAGTGGGCTTTCTGTCCGATCAAATGATCCCAAAGGCCTTCTTCGTCGCTGGACGGTAAAGGAACTGCACGAGCTTTTGACCGCTGAGGAACTGGAATTCAAGAAATCTTGGTCAAAGGACAGGCTCATCTCGGTGGCTATTGAACAGTGCCCCTCGGTCGTTACGGAGAGTATGCGCGATAAGTATATCTCGTGCCTATGTCCGACGTTCGAGCCTGCGGTACAGTGGGCACATGCGGAAATCGAGGCAACAATACCATTCTTTCAAGTTTGGCTCGGATTTGCATTCGAACAAGACAATTAAGTCGAAAGAAACGTCACGCCAGCAGAAGAAATGCCGTACTCTTTTCTGCAGCTTGACGAAGTTCACCTCTTCAAATTCAGACTCCGCAGATACTCGTCCTTCTTCTCGCTGGCCGGCCGTGTATCCAACGTCTCCCATTGGTCGGCGATTGCTTGCAGCGTTTTCGCCGGATCAGCGTTCTTATCCAACACCTCCCGCAATCCGTCGAGCAACAGTCGGCGATACTTGGCTTCATCGCGGATTCGTAAGCGACTGGGCGCGTTGATGGCTCGTGGGTCTGTGGCTTTGGTGAGGGCGTACCGCAAACTGTCGGTGCCGGGTTTGTCGAAGCCCCAGTTGTACCAGCCGTCGGGGCGTTCGTTCATGTGGGCGGCGCGATACGGGGCGGCGGCGTATTCCGGCGAATGCACGATTTCCAGGCCGGCCGGCAAGTCGCTGAGATGACGCAACATGGCCGCGGCGACTTCGGGCACTTTCGCCGACTTGGTGACGGCGGCAAGTACGCCACCGGGGCCGAAGTATGGAATCGTATCGCCGGTCGCGGCGGCAGGTGTCGGGGCCACGGCATAGCGCTTCGGATGACTGGATGGCTTCAATGCGGCCAAATCGCTCAACGTGCCGAGTCCGAAAACTGCACGATCACTTTCAAATGCTTCGACGAGTGTGCCATTTTTGATTCGATGTGCTTGGCTCGCGCTGAGCCACTCCAGCGCCTGCCCAAAACCCGGTTCAGTCAGTCGCGGTTTACCGGTCTCGACATCGAAGTGAAAGCCATAAGTCCTGGCAATCGCCGGGTCGTTGCCCACACGCTTCTTGAGTTCCGAATCGCTGAGCGGCTTGACCATGAACGCGGCGGCTACTGTGAAGAATTCGCGGTCGAGCGCATCAACGTTGCTCAACGGCGGCAGGCACGGTTGTTGGCGTTCCGTGGCGAACTGCTTGGCGAGTTCGAGAAAGTCGGCGAAGCTATCCGGCGGTTTGCGATTGGCGGCGGCGAACAAGTCGGCGCGGTAGATCAGAATGGTGGCATCGCCGACCAACGGAACGGCATACGTGGCAGCTCCCCAACCGAGCAATCGGGTTTGATAGACCCGTGAAAGCTGTGTCCATGACCCGCTGCCGGTGATGGATTCAGGCAGTGGGGCCAACGCTTGAGCATCAACGAGTCGGCCCATCTCTGCGGGGTTGAATGCGACAATGTCAACGTCGCCGGGCACTGCGTCGCCTTCACGGCGGCTCTTCAGTACCAACGTCGCTCCGTTGGCAAGTGCCCAGGCTTTACCCTGTCGTTCCAACAACAATCGCGCTGTCCCATCGGGAACAGTCACGTTGATGGTCGCGCCGGTGAATGGTTTCGGCGGTGCGGTGGGCGTAACGGAGGCTTTTCGACAGCCAATTGTTGTTGCCAGAAGAACAAGTGCAAAGATTGTGAAACGTTGTCGCGGAAACGGACTGCGCGGTTGCACGCGATGTGACTCCGGCCATAGGATATGATCATATTGTACCGCCTTGCTTGCCCGAGAGCGACCCGGACCGCCATGCCGTACGAGGGATCGGATATGAAGGTCAAACTGGTGATTGCCAGCGGCGTCCATGCCGGGCGCGAGATTCCCATCGCCGGCCAACAGTTCATCATTGGCCGCGATCCCAGTTGTCAGCTGCGCCCGTCCAGCCCGGCCATCAGCAAGAAACACTGCGGCATCATGCTTCGCGGCGGCAAAGTGTTCATCAAGGATTTCGGTTCCACCAACGGCACCATCGTCAACGGTAAAGCCGTCGATGGCGAAATCGAAGTCGCCAACGATGCGACAGTGCAGGCAGGGCCGCTCGACTTCCGATTGATGATTGAAGCTCCTGTGAAAGTCTCGCCACCCGTAGCGGCTCCCAAAGCCGCTGCCAAGAAGGGCGGCGACGACGACGACTTCGCGGCATTCTTACTGGAAGGCGATGAAGGCCCGACTGGCATCAGCCCGACGGCCGTACCAGCTGGCAGCACGATCATGCAAATGGGGGTAGTCAGTCCGGACAGCGACGCCGCCCAGCCAAAAGCCGAAGAGAAAAAGAAGCCTGAAGCCGAGGCTGACACCCGCTCGGCGGCAGCCGACATTCTCCGCAGGTATCAACGTCGGCCACGCTCTTGAACCCGGCCCGCTTTCGCCGGCGGCTGCTGACGTGGTTCGACAAGCACCAACGCGATTTACCCTGGCGTGACAACCGCGACCCGTATCGCATCTGGGTCAGCGAGGTGATGCTGCAACAAACGACTGTGGCCGCGGTCGTCCCGTATATCCTGCGATTTGTCGAGACAATTCCGAACGTTGAATCATTGTCGGCCGCCGACGAGCAGCAAGTACTGCATAAGTGGCAAGGACTTGGTTACTACCG
>JANNLP010000076.1:0-2771 GCA_031396905.1 Gemmataceae bacterium | reverse complement strand
CGCGGCCCAACGCTCGCGAGTCACTACCGTGGCGATCACCTTTGACCAAAACATCGGCACGCCGCTCGCGTCAGCCTTCCAACTCCAGAATCAAAAGTCCATGCTCATGCCGACGCTTGGCGCTGTCGTGGACAACAGCGGGCCGACAACAGTCGTGACGTTGAGCTTCAGCGGCAGTTCCGTCGAATCCGGCTCGCTGGCCGATGGCCGATATACGCTGACGATCTTCGCCGGCTCGATCAACGGCGGCAACTTCGACGGCGATATGGCCACACCGGGTAATAACGATTACGTGCTGGCGTCGACCGGCAATCCGCCCAACAACATTTTTCGCCTCTTCGGCGACAACGATGGCGACGGCACTGCGGCCGCCAACGACTTCATCCAGTTCCGCCTCGCGCTAGGCGGCAACAACGCCATGTTCGACTTTGATGGCGATGGTGCCGTCGCCGCCAGCGACTTTATCCAGTTCCGGCTGCGGTTTGGTGGGTCGATATGACGTAGTGGGCACCGAAGATGTGAGACAGGAGACTCCAATCCTGACCCACATCGCATTCGCTCATTTTCGGTAACGATTGACTTCCTTTAGCGGTTGGACGGTACGGGTAGTTCGTTCGGTCCTTGCGCGCTGCGTTCCGACACACCTGTGGCGATCAATCGGAGACAATGTGGATGAATGGCAATACTGCTTATTTGGACTTGCGGTCTTATTCAATGGACTGAGCCGGGATTGAACCGGCGACCTAGCGATTTTCAGGCGACCGCAGGACAGCCGCAAAATGCCTACAAACACGGCGAAAAACGTCGCAAATGCACCTGAGAGCGACACTCCACAATTTCCAAAATCCCCTGATTTTTCGTTATTCAGTTTTCGATTACCTGCCAATGGCAGGATTGAGATTCAGGCGAATGAGCCGTAGATTCGGCGGGCGTGTCGCGCTTCGAACCAACAGGGGTGATTCGCACTGTCAATCGCGCACCAGAATATTTGTGCGCTTGCAACCGCCCAACTTTGTAACTGGCTTTCCAGTGTCATGCCACGCGACCAGATGGGCTGTCTATGGCATGAACCTGTCAAAACATCGTTGAGGCCTCGGTCGATGTGAGCGGAGCAGCTTGCGCCCAGTCGCGAAAACCCGGTCGATCATCAGTTCGCGAGTGAGTTGCGGAAGGCGACATGTGTTCCGTCTATTCATGATCGTCCGGTACTTGTCCGTTCAAGCTGCGTAGACTAAATCTTCATGCCTGATCTGACCCGCTTGATCGACGCCGCCGCCAGGGGTGATCGCTACGCCGCTGACCAGCTCCTCCCGCTCGTTTACGACGAGTTGCGAAAGCTGGCGGCTCAACGACTGACGCGTGAAGCTCCCGGCCAAACGCTTCAGGCAACTGCCTTGGTACACGAAGCGTATGTGCGTTTGGTCGGCGGAGCCGTACCGCAGAATTGGGAAGGTCGCGGCCACTTCTTCGCCGCCGCTGCCGAGGCTATGCGGCGGATTCTGGTCGATCGTGCGAGAGAGAAGGGTTCGGACAAGCGCGGTGGACAGTTCAAAAGGCTCGACATCGACGCCATCGACCTTGCGACCACTGCTACGCCGGATCAACTGCTCGTTGTCGATGAAGCGCTCGCCAAACTGGCAGGTCAGGATCCGACGGCCGCCCGACTCGTTGAACTGCGTTACTTTGCCGGTTTGACAATCGACGAGGCCGGTCAAACAATCGGTGTCTCGACTGCAACGGCTTATCGGCATTGGAATTACGCCCGCGCCTGGCTGCAAAACGAGATTCACGGCGATGCCGCGACCTGAACGCGGTCCGCTTATGTCACTTTTTTCGCACTGGCAGTGAGAAAAACGGCGGTGCGATTCCGCATTGATTCATGAAGCGGTACTGCTGCCGCGAGGAGCGAGGATCATGAACTTGGGATCCGAGCAAGCGAAGGCGATCTTTCTGGAGGCCATCGAGCACCACGCGCCCGAGCAGTGGCCGGCGTTCGTCGAGCAAGCATGTGCCGGCGATGTCATGCTTCGCGCCATGGTCGAAAAGCTGTTACACGCGCGCGGCGAACTCGGATCGTTTCACGAACAGCCGCGGCCGACGATGGACGAGATAAGCAGCGAACGTCTCGGCTCGGCCATCGGCCCGTACAAGCTCCTTCAGGAACTCGGCGAAGGCGGCATGGGCACGGTATACATGGCCGAGCAGACGCAGCCCGTAAATCGCAAGGTCGCACTCAAGGTCATTAAGCCGGGCATGGACAGTCGGCAAGTCATCGCCCGCTTCGAAGCGGAGCGACAGGCGTTGGCTCTGATGGACCATGTCAATATCGCCCGTGTCCTTGACGCCGGTGAGACCCCCCCTTCCCCCCCTTCGCAAGGGGGGGCGTGGGGGGGTGGTCGACCATACTTCGTCATGGAGTTGGTTCACGGCTCACCGATCACCAAATACTGTGACGACAACCAACTGACGCCGCGCGAACGGCTGGAGCTGTTCGTGCCAGTTTGCAAAGCGATCCAGCACGCCCACCAGAAAGGGATCATCCACCGTGACATCAAGCCGTCCAACGTCATGGTTACGCTCTACGATGGCAAGCCGGTGCCCAAGGTGATTGACTTTGGTGTGGCCAAGGCGACCGCGCAGAAACTGACCGAGCGCACCCTGTTTACGCAATACGGCACGATGGTCGGCACGCCGCAATACATGAGCCCGGAGCAGGCGGAGATGAGCGCACTGGGCGTCGATACGCGCAGCGACATCTATTCGCTGGGCGT